>JASDWX010000136.1:0-8487 GCA_041890515.1 Alteromonadaceae bacterium | reverse complement strand
ACCGGTAACTGCACCTAATACACTCGCTTTACCAAATTTTTTACATTCAATAGCAGCCAAAGTTAAGGCTCCTGCTGATGCGGATAAAAGAGTTACTAACATTGCCATAGCTGCATCACCATTAGCCGCTAATGCACTACCACCATTAAAACCGAACCATCCAACCCAAAGCAAACCTGCACCAGTAACAGTCATGGTTAAATTATGTGGCAACATAGGGGTTCTAGGGAAACCATATCGAGGACCTAATACAACAGCAGCGACTAATGCAGCAACACCACAGGTAATGTGAACAACAATGCCTCCTGCAAAATCATAAATGCCCATTTGACCTAACCAACCACCGCCCCATACCCAATGAGTAACGGGTGAATATACGACTAATAACCATAAACCACTAAATATTAATACGGCAGAAAACTTCATTCTCTCTGCATATGCACCAATAATAAGGGCGGGAGTAATCACAGCAAACGTCATCTGAAATAGAGCAAACAAACTTTCAGGAATATCACCGACAAGTGTTTCTTTAGTTATACCGACCATCAGCACTTTACTAAAATCGCCAATCCAGGCGTTACCTTCACCAAACGCTAAGCTATAACCGACAACAAACCAAAGGATTGAAGAAAGAGCAGCAATAGAGAAACACTGCATGAGAATAGATAGAATATTCTTACGTCTAACTAAACCACCATAAAATAAAGCTAAGCCAGGTAAAGTCATCATTAAAACTAAAGCAGTTGACGTGAGGATCCATGCAGTATTAGCACCATTTAAAACTTCAGTGCTTGCGAAACTAGGAAAGGCTACACCGGTAAATAAAACAAAAATCATCAATAATTTTTTCATCACGATTCTCGACTGTAAATGCTTATATTGCTTCATTGTCTAATTCACCTGTTCTTATTCTTACAATACTTTCAATGTTGGTAACAAATATCTTCCCGTCACCTATTTTCCCTGTTTGTGCGGTTTCTAGAATCGTTTCAATAACACGATCGACGACTTCGTGTTGAACGGCGAGTTCAACTTTAATTTTTGGTAAAAAATCAACTGAGTATTCTGCACCACGATAGAGTTCTGTGTGGCCCTTTTGACGACCAAAACCCTTAACTTCAGTCAATGTCATCCCCTCTATTCCTATTTCACTGAGTGCATTACGGACATCATCCATTTTATAGGGTTTGATTATTGCGGTTATTAACTTCATTTGTTCACCTTTAGTGCATACTTTAAACTAATGTTTTTATATCAAGTACCTTAAGCACCATTTATGCCCAAACAAACAAACATATAAAAAACAATTAATTAACTAAACTTATGCATATTTAAAAAACAAGGGCGCACCAAAATAAAGCAAGAAATACAAAAAGAAGACCCCATTTAGGTGCGTAAGCATTAAAAATGTTAATAATTGGGCATTTAAAATTGGAAGTGATATATGTTGAAGAATAAGCTGCTTAAGATAACGGCTTATATAAATTTTGAAGATAAAATAAAAAAAAGTAAAAAAAAAGCTCTGCAATGCAGAGCTTTAAAATAAATAAACTTATTGGAAACTAATCAACTAATTGATATTGTTCACGTAAAATTTTAATGATTTCTGCTTTTGGATTAGCTGACAATACAATTTTCTCACCGGTAATTTTCTCAGCTATTGCTGTATATGTTTTTGACACATCCATTAATACTGATTCTGGTAATACATTGTCACGTGCTAAAGCTTCACGTTCTGGCATACGGTCTTTATTCAATAAAATATCAGCATCAGAAAAGTGAGCTAATAATAATTGGCGAAAACCTTCTTTAGAATTTTCAACAACTTTACCACCACGATATTGCTCACCGTCCCATATACGAGAGGAGTCAGGCGTACCGACTTCATCCATATAGATTAACTTGTCGTTACCTTCTTTGTCTTTTACGTAACCAAATTCAAATTTAGTATCTACAAATATTTGGTCAAGCTTTGCTAACGAATCAGAAATAACATCAAAACCTTCCGTTAATAGCTTCTCGTACAAAGTTATGTCATCAAGAGATTTGAAGTTAAATGCTTCAAAATTATCTTCAATGTTTTTACGCGTAATATTCACATCATCAACAGCAGGAACGCCAGGAATACCTTCTAAAATACCTTTAGTTGATGGTGTCTGTAATAATTCAGGTAACTTAGCGTCTTTAGATAAGCCTTCAGCAATTTCAATACCACAAAATTCACGCTCACCTTTTACATATGAACGCCACATTGACCCAGTTATATACTGGCGACAAATAGCTTCAATCATAACAGGTTTTGCTTTTTGAACGATCCAAACAAATGGATGTGGGATATCAAGAATATGACTGTCGGCCAAACCTTGATCTTTAAAAAGTTTAAACCAATGATTTGAAATAGCGTTAAGAGATGCGCCTTTACCTGGCACCCCTTTCATACCGCCTTCACCTTGCCATATGCAATCAAAAGCAGAGATACGATCGCTGATCACCATAATAGCTAATGGTGTGTCATCTGCAACATCATAACCTTTTTCTTGAATTAACCGTTTACTATCCGTATCAGTTAACCAATAAACACTACGAACTTTACCGCTATGTACAGGTGCATCGGTGCGAATAGGTAAATCATTGTTTACCGCTAAAATTTGATCTGCAAGACTCATCGGATTAAACCTTAATTATTAAGTTAAAATTAATTGTAGCGAATAGTATCTTAGATCTTGTCACTCTTTGACATCATGTCATCGTGACATTGCCTACATGGACTTAGGTACTTAGCTTTTGTCGGGAACATAAAAGCTGACCTTACATCCTGTACATAAAATAATATTCGGTATAACTAGTATTAAGTTAATAAAACTATCTTAAAAATTGTTGATAATATTTTGCAGTTAATTGAAGTGAGAGCAAGGAAAACACGCGGAGCTTATGAATATAAGTGAACATGTTTGACGACGCTTTCATGAAATTAGCAATAAAATATTGCAACAAAAAGAAAAGGACGCCTAATGGCGTCCTTATCTCAAAGCTTTTTCAAATTCTATGCAGCTAAAGCAGCTTTCGCTTTTTCAACTAAGAATGTGAATGTTACTTTGTCGTATACTGCAATATCAGCTAGGATCTTACGATCGATCTCAATAGCAGCCTTTTTAAGGCCATTAATGAAAACACTGTAAGATAAACCATTTATGCGAGCTGCTGCATTGATACGAGTTATCCAAAGCTGACGGAATTGACGTTTACGTTGACGACGATCGCGGTAAGCGTATTGACCTGCTTTAGTTACTGCTTGATAAGCAACACGGTAAACACGGCTACGTGCTCCGTAATAACCTTTAGCTTGCTTTAGAACTTTTTTGTGACGTGCACGTGCTTGTACACCACGTTTTACTCTAGCCATTTTATATCTCTCCTATTAACCGTGACGTAAAAGTTTTTTAACTGACTTAATGTCAGCTGCCGAAATCATGCACTTAGCACGAAGATGACGTTTAACTTTAGTACGACGCTTAGTCAAGATATGACGAAGGCCAGCTTGTTTGAACTTGTAGCCAGAGGCTGTTTTTTTAAAGCGCTTCGCAGCACCTTTGTTAGTTTTCATTTTAGGCATGAATATTACTCCGCATTCATGTTTAAGTTATTACACTTAGACATTGCCATTGAAATTTAGCAACTTAGGCGAAAAACTTAACTTGTTTATTTAAGGTAAAACAAAAATAAACGTTAGTTTTTACTTTCAGGCCTGAAGTTACCCGTTAAAAACAATAATGGTGAACTTATTTTTAATTTTCATAAAAATAAGTTACTTGAAATACCGGTTATTGATTATTTTTTTGGTGCTAATACCATCACCATTTGTCTTCCTTCCGCTCGACGCGGGAAGAATTCTAGAACAGTTAACTCTTCTAAATCGTTTTTAACACGAGTTAAAATTTGTAAACCAAGTTCTTGGTGAGCCATTTCACGACCACGGAAACGTAAAGTTACTTTAACTTTATCGCCACCCTCTAAAAAGCGCTTCAGGTTGCGTAGTTTTACCTGATAGTCGCCTTCATCTGTTCCAGGACGGAATTTAATTTCCTTAACCTGTATTTGTTTCTGATTTTTGCGCTGTTCTTTTTGTTCTTTAGCTTTTTCATAGATAAACTTGCCGTAATCCATTACACGGAGTACAGGAGGTTTAGCCGTAGGGCTTATCTCAACAAGATCTACACCAGCTTCATCAGCTTGATCCATTGCTTCATCTAATGTGACGATGCCACCAGGCTCTCCGTCAAATTTAATCAAACGAACTTCATTATCAGCAATACCTGTAATTAACTCATTTAAACGATGTGCTGGCTCTTTTTGCCCGCCTCGTTGTCCACCTTTAATAGCCATGTTCCTCCAAAGAACTTTGTTCCAAGTAACTGATGTTATTTTTAACTTAACAACTACTCAGATTAATAAAATATGTTGATGTTTAATGTAAACGTTATTATAAGTAATTTTTACGCTAACTACGAGAGTTAACTTCTTCACTTAACTTCGAAATAAAGTCATCAACAGACATTTTTCCTAAATCTTCACCACTTCGCGTTCTAATGGCAATTTCGCCAGCTTCCATTTCTTTGTCACCGACAACTAACAAATATGGAACACGCTTTAAAGTGTGCTCGCGGATTTTAAAGCCTATTTTCTCATTTCTCAAGTCTAGTTTTACTCTAAATCCACTTTCTTTTAGTTTTTTTACTACTTTTTCACAATATTCGTCTTGTTTGCCCGTAATATTCATTACAGTGGCATGAATTGGAGATAACCACGTTGGAAATTTCCCCGTAAACTCTTCAATCAAAATTCCAATAAAACGTTCAAGTGAACCTAAAATAGCGCGGTGAATCATTACAGGAATATATCTTTCGTTGTCTTCACCAACATAAGTTGCGCCTAAACGCTCTGGTAAAGCAAAATCGAGCTGCACTGTACCACATTGCCAAGCACGGCCTAAACAATCCATTAAAGTAAATTCAATCTTAGGGCCATAAAATGCTCCTTCACCCGGTAAATATTCAAATTTGATGTTGCTGTCGGTTAATGCTTGCGCAAGACCCGCTTCTGCTTTATCCCAAATTTCATCACTACCGATACGATTTTCAGGGCGAGTAGACAATTTCACAACGACATCTTCAAAACCAAATGAACCGTATACGTCGTAAACCATTTCAATACATTTTTTGACTTCTGCTTGAACTTGCGATTCCATACAGAAAATGTGAGCGTCATCTTGCGTGAATCCACGTACACGCATCAAACCATGCAAAGAGCCTGAAGGTTCGTTACGGTGACAACAGCCGAATTCAGCAATACGTAAAGGTAAATCGCGGTACGACTTTAAACCTTGGTTAAATATTTGAACATGACCTGGACAATTCATTGGTTTTATTGCGTATTCACGCTTTTCAGATTCAGTGGTGAACATACCATCGGCATATTTTTCCCAGTGACCTGACTTTTCCCAAAGACTTCTGTCCATCATCATTGGTGCTTTAACTTCGTCGTAATCATATTCGTGTAGCTTTTCACGAATAAATTTTTCTAACTCCGTGTAAATCGTCCAACCATCATTATGCCAAAAAACCATGCCCGGCGCTTCTTCTTGCCAATGGAATAAATCTAATGTTTTGCCGATTTTGCGGTGATCGCGTTTTTCAGCTTCAGCTAAACGAACAATATATGCTTTTAATTGTTTTTTGTCAGCCCATGCTGTGCCGTAAATACGTTGCAACATTTTGTTGTCTGAATTGCCACGCCAATATGCACCAGCGACTTTCATTAATTTGAACTGATGACAATGACGCATGCTAGGTACGTGTGGACCACGGCACATATCAATGTATTCTTGATGATGGTATAAAGCAGGTGTATCAGTTTTCTCGATGTTTTCATCAAGAATTTGTAATTTGTATGTTTCACCACGTTCAGTAAACGCATCGTACGCGTCTTGCCATGAACCTGTTTTCTTAACAACTTCATATCCCGTACGAGCAAGTTCTGTCATACGCTTTTCAATTTTTGTTAAATCATCTTCAGTAATTGATTCTTCAAGGTCTATATCGTAATAAAAACCATTTTCAATCGTTGGTCCAATTGCCATCTTCACATCTGGGTATAACTGCTTAATAGCATGCCCTAATAAATGCGCACAAGAGTGACGAATTATTTCAAGACCTTCACTATCTTTATTGGTGATAAGTTGCAAAGCAGCATCTTGGGTAATTAATTCACAAGCATCAACAAGGTTTCCGTCGATACGACCAGCGATGGTTGCTTTAGCGAGACCAGGGCCAATATCTAATGCAACATCCATTACAGATACGGCATTGTCGAATGAGCGTTCTGAACCATCAGGGAGAGTGATAACAGGCATTAATTTTCCTTTATTTCAGTGGCGGCGCACACGAAGCGTCGCTTGACTTTATTTTCAATGATAGAAACTATTTCTTTTGGGAAATATTTTAGCTCGCAAATATAGGGGAATTCCCCTGTATTTGCAACATGTAGCACGACTTTATCTTTTAATTATTGTTATTTTTCAGCGTTCATTGCAAGTGCCATTGCTTCTGCAACTTTAATTCCGTCGATACCTGCTGATAATATTCCACCCGCATAACCCGCACCTTCGCCTGCAGGATAAAGCCCTTCTACGTTAAGGCTTTGCATTGTATCTCTATCACGCGTTATTTGAATTGGAGATGAGGTTCTTGTTTCTACAGCCGTTAACGTTGCATCTTTCATTGAAAAACCTTTAATCTTACGCTCAAATGCAGGTAAAGCTTCACGGATTGCTTCAATGGCATAATCAGGTAAGGTTTCGCTTAAGTCACAATATTTCACTCCAGGCTTATATGAAGGAGTATCTTCGCCATGCTCTCCACTTTTCCGACCAGCAAGAAAATCTCCAACCAACTGAACGGGAGCATCGTAGTTTTCTCCACCTAACTTAAAAGCGGTTTCTTCTAATCGACGTTGAAATTCAATGCCAGACAATACATCTGAAGCATCGTCTTTATTTGCAAAATCGACAGGTTCTATGCCAACAACAATTGCACTGTTAGCATTACGTTCATGACGTGAATACTGACTCATACCATTTGTTACTAAGCGCCCTTCTTCTGACGCCGCTGCAACCACCGTTCCTCCGGGGCACATACAAAAACTGTAAACACTTCGACCACTTTTACAATGATGAACAAGTTTATAGTCAGCCGCGCCTAAAATCGGGTTTCCAGCATTATCGCCAAAGCGAGCATCATCAATGACTGATTGCTCATGTTCAATACGAAACCCTACAGAAAAGGGTTTAGCTTTTACGGACACTTTATTTTTAATCAACATTTCAAACGTATCACGTGCGCTATGACCAATCGCTAAAGCAACATAATTTGTATCTATACGCTCGCCACTGGCCAGTGTTAGACCTGTAATACGTTTACTCCCCTCAACACCTTGTTTTTCATCAAAGTGAAATTCATCAACCCGTTGTCCAAAACGAATTTCACCGCCAAGTTCAATAATGCTAGCTCGCATTTTTTCGATCATAGTTACGAGCTTGAAAGTACCAATATGGGGTTTACTAACAAATAGAATTTCTTCAGGAGCTCCAGCGTCTACAAATTCATGCAAAACTTTACGGCTGTAATGCTTTTTATCTTTAACTTGGCTATATAACTTACCGTCAGAAAAGGTACCTGCCCCACCTTCACCAAATTGCACATTTGATTCAGTATTGAGAATTTTTTTACGCCAAAAACCAAAGGTATCTTTAGTACGTTGGCGAACTTCTTGACCACGTTCTAAAATTATGGGTTTGAATCCCATTTGAGCCAGCAACAAAGCAATAAATAAACCACACGGACCAAAACCGATAACAACAGGACGTTGTGCTAACACTTCTGGTGCTTGAGCAACGAACTTATAGCTCATGTCAGGGCTAACTTTTACTTGGGGATCTTTAGCAAACTTTTCGAGTAACTCAGCGTTAAGGTGCGTGTTCACATCAAGGGTATAAATTAAAAATATTTTTGCTTTTTTACGTGCGTCATATCCGCGCTTATGTACCGTAAAGTCAATTAGCCGATCTTCAGACATTGATAATTTGTCAAGAATGGCCTTTTTAATATGGTCTTCTTGATGATCAAGCGGTAGTTGGATATTTGTTAAACGCAACATATTAAGGCGGTTCCAAAAAAGGAGAAATGAAATTTTGGGCATTTTACCTGAACATACCGCTCAGTTAAATCAACAATTGAAATTATTACTGAGCAAGGTATGATCCACTCAAAATATTGCACATCATTCAAATTCAAAAAGTAGAGTAGCTAATGGCGTTTGTAGTCACCGACAATTGTATAAAATGCAAATACACCGATTGTGTAGCTGTATGTCCTGTTGATGCTTTTTATGAAGGACCTAATTTTTTAGTTATTAGCCCTGATGACTGTATTG
>JASDWX010000135.1:317-8488 GCA_041890515.1 Alteromonadaceae bacterium | reverse complement strand
AACCGCAGACCTCTTCGCTGCCAGCGAAGCGCTCTCCCAGCTGAGCTATAGCCCCGCTTACAAATTAATAACATGGCCTAATATGCTATAAATTCATTGCCAAACAAATGATTAATCACTCGTTGAAAGCGAGGCGCATTCTAAGCACCCGACCTAAAACTGTCAACCCTTATTTTAGATAAGAAGTGATTTTTTTCAAAGTTTTTATTTAAGTGTTTACTTAAGCGCCAAGTTGACTAAATTTTGTTTAATCAGTGTTTTATCAATCTCCTCTTTTCATTAAACCTTTTTTATACATCGACCAATGTGACTAATACAAAAAGGTTATTTATTAAAATAACTCTATTTCTATTACTGTTCATCAAAAAAAAATTATACAAGCTTAATGAAATCAAGGTTTATGGTTTATTTATGACAAAATTGCGAGTAAAGTTGTACTAATAATCTATTTATAAGAATTTTTAATGCAGCTAGAAAAGCTAAATGTTGTAGCTATTGGTGGGGGACACGGTTTAGGCCGAGTGTTATCTACTCTTTCTTTTCTACAAAAAAAATTAACAGGTATCGTGACTACTACTGATAATGGTGGCTCTACTGGACGATTACGTAAACGGAGCAGCTCTATTGCTTGGGGTGATCTCCGTAATTGTTTAACACTACTGGTTGATAAAAACTCTGTCGGCAGTCAGTTATTTAATTTTAGATTTGATGGCCAAGATGAACTTGGTGGCCATAACTTAGGTAACCTTATCTTATATGCGCTTGTTCAATTGCAATCTCGACCACTTGATTCAATAAAGCTTGTTAGACGCTTATTGGGCGTTAGAACCCCTTTATATCCAATG
The DNA here is from genome assembly GCA_041890515.1 of Alteromonadaceae bacterium. GTDB lineage: Bacteria > Pseudomonadota > Gammaproteobacteria > Enterobacterales > Alteromonadaceae > Colwellia_A. The sequence continues at coordinate 7,643 of JASDWX010000135.1, read as the reverse complement.
TCTGAGACACCTACCGACTTAATGGCCTTTTATCCGAAAGGACGCTGTAAAGTCGGTGAGCTGTCTGTTGATAAAATGCCAATAATGCCAGAAAAACTCTTATTAGCTCCTTTAGTAAAAACATTGCCTTTATGTATTGAAGCAATATCGTCTGCTGATTTAATTATTTTAGGCCCTGGAAGCTTTCTTACTAGCGTTATTCCTCCTCTTTTAGTCAGAGACATTACAAAAGCAATTCAAGCGAGTTCTGCTCATTGTGTATTTATTGAGAACCTTGGCGCTGAAGAAAGTCCAGCTGCTGCGCTTTCTTTAGACGAAAAACTTATTTGGATAAAAGAGAATATTGGTTGTTTACCCATTGACAGTGTTATTTGTCACGATGAAAGTGTTACATCTAAAATATTACCCGTTATTCACTACGACCTTTCTAATGCCTCTGGTAGCTTATACCATGATAAAGAAAAGCTTTTGAATGCATTAAAACTTTGTATAAATAATATTGATAAACAACAAGTCGCATCAGCATAACTTCTCTAACAAGATTAAAAAAGCCATAAAATGATTTACTCATTTTACGGCTTTTAGTTTTTAGTTTTTAGTTTTTAGTTTTTAGTTTTTAGTTTTTAGAAGGATCATCTTCGCTAATACGGCTAGCAACCGCACCCGTTTGATTTTTATATTTTGCATCTTCACGTTTATTATACGGACGTAAAGCGCTTGAAGACATTGTCTCAAAATTTAATGCTGCTATTTTCATTTTAGGACGAAGCGCCAAAGGCAGCTTGCCGCTATTGTAAAATTCTAAAACAATTTGCCCCGACCAGCCAGGGTCGATTCTATGAGCCGTGACATGAACCATTAAACCTAAACGTGCTAGTGAGGAACGACCATCTAACCAACCAACGATATTATCAGGTAAAGTGACCGACTCATAAGTAACGGCTAGCGCTAACTCTCCAGGATGCAAAAAGAATGCCTCACCATCAGGGATAACTATTTCATCACTCATGACTGAATCCATCGCTTTTTGCATTTCAGCTTTTGGACCGCTTAAATCAATAAACGGTGCTGTGTGGTCTTGAAAAACGCGGAATTCATTTCCTAAACGAATATCAACACTTACCCCTGAAATCATACTGCGATCAGGTTTAGGTGTATAATAATCTCACCATTTTCAAGCGATGTTTCTATATCTTTGTCGCACAATCTCATTTTAGGTCTTCTTACGTTAATACTTTAAGGTTAGGGAATTAGCAACGAAACTAATCTTCAATCAATATACTCGCGGTATTTGGACTACGTGAATCTAGTTGCAGATACAACTGAGCGGCAATATTTCGCGCTATTTTACGGTATTGCTGGCTAATGTTACTAGTGTTATCTGTTAATAATGGTGAAACACCATTATCAGCATCTTTTCGAATACTGACATCAAGGGGTAATTGCCCTAATAACTGAGTATTATATTTATGTGCAACACGCTCCCCTCCTCCCTCACCAAACAAGTGAGAATGATGACCACAATTTTCACATTGGTGATAACTCATGTTTTCAATAATACCTAAAACAGGCACTTTCACTTGCTCAAACATTGCAATACCTTTTATTGCATCAGCAAGTGCTATATCTTGTGGTGTTGTTATAACAACAGAAGCGGCAACAGGTACTTGTTGTGATAATGTCAATTGTATATCGCCAGTTCCTGGTGGCATATCAACAATTAAATAATCAATGTCTTGCCAATCTGTTTCATTAAGTAATTGGCTAAAAGCTCTACTTGCCATAGGACCACGCCAAACAGTCGCATCATTTTCATCGACTAAAAAGCCAAGTGACATAGCACTTAAACCATTAGCATCTATGGGTGTAAGTAACTTACCGTCTACTGAACTCGGCTTTTCGCCTTGCATTCCAAGTAATGTTGGCACTGAAGGACCATAAATATCCGCATCTAAAATAGCGACTGAACTTCCTTCTGCTATCAAAGCGTAGGCAACATTCACAGCTGTCGTGGACTTCCCTACACCGCCTTTACCAGAAGCGATAGCAATAATATTTTTAATACCGGTAATTTCATGACTACGCACTGCATGCACATCAAAACTAATATCAAATCTAACGGTTTGTTGAAGTTGCTTTGTCAGCAGTTCACTTAATAATTCAATCTCACCCATACATGGAAAGGGTAATGTTAATTTAATAACAACGTTTTTTTTCTCTAAGGTGATTTCAGGACACATATCTGGAAATAAAATCCCTTTGGGGAAATTTTCACTACGATAACTATGTAAAGTATCAAGAAGCGCTTGTTTCGTATCACTTGAGAGTGTTTTTGAGGAAAATATCTTTGAGAACATTTTAAAAGGCACTTTATCGCGTTTAGGCAATAATTATTAATGAAAAGTAGTGACAAATTCTGTACCATTCCCCACATAATTACCACCAATAAATGTAAACTTTATATGTCGTTATCTCAGTCATCATCACTTGTTAAAAATAAACGTAAGATTCTCGTAACTTGTGCTCTTCCTTATGCCAATGGGTCTATTCATTTAGGTCATTTACTTGAACATATTCAGACCGATATTTGGGTGCGTTTTCAACGTATGCGCGGCCATGAAACTTATTTTGTTTGTGCCGATGATGCCCACGGAACACCTATCATGCTTAAAGCACAAGAATTAGGTGTAACTCCAGAAGATATGATCAACGGTGTGCGTGATGAACATATGGCTGACTTTGCTGATTTCCACATCAGTTTCGACAATTATCATTCAACTCATAGTCCGGAGAATGAAGCCTTTGCACACGAAATTTATAATCGTTTACATGCTAAAGGGCATATCAAAACAAGAGTTATTTCTCAGCTTTACGATCCAGAAAAAGGCATGTTTTTACCTGATCGTTTCGTAAAAGGAACATGCCCGAAGTGTAAAGCCGAAGATCAAAATGGTGACAGCTGTGATGAGTGTGGTGCAACTTACTCAACAACCGAAGTATTGAACCCACGTTCAGTTGTTTCTGGTGCCACGCCTGTATTCAAAGATTCTGAACATTACTTTTTTGATTTGCCTGCTTTTGGTGAAATGTTAGAAGACTGGACACGCAGTGGCGCACTGCAAGATGAAATGGCTAACAAGTTAGCTGAATGGTTTGAGTCAGGTTTACAACAATGGGATATCAGCCGCGACGCCCCTTATTTTGGCTTTGAAATACCTAACGCGCCGGGCAAATACTTTTATGTGTGGTTAGACGCTCCTATTGGTTACATGGGCAGTTTCAAAAATTTATGTGATAAAAAAGGTATTAACTTTGATGATTTTTGGCAGTTAGATTCAGACGCTGAGCTTTATCATTTTATTGGTAAAGACATTATTTATTTCCACAGTTTATTCTGGCCAGCGATGCTTGAAGGCGCAGGTTTTAGAAAACCTACCGCTGTTCATGCACACGGTTTTGTGACCGTCAATGGCGCTAAAATGTCTAAATCTAAAGGCACGTTTATCAAGGGCCGTACTTATTTAGACCATTTAAACCCTGAATACTTACGTTATTACTATGCCGCTAAGTTAACCCATAAGATTGATGATTTAGATTTGAATCTCGAAGATTTTGCTCAACGTGTAAATTCAGACTTAGTTGGAAAAGTTGTTAATATTGCTTCTCGTTGTGCAAGTTTCATTACTAAACGTTTTGACGGTATGCTGTCGATAAATATTGATAACCAAGAACTTGCTGACGAAGTTATGGCGGCAGGCGATTCTATTGCGGGTCATTATGAATCACGAGACTTTGCTCGTGGCATGCGTGAAATAATGGCATTAGCGGATAAGGTGAACGAGTATATTGCGATTAAAGAACCTTGGCAGTTAGTAAAAGACGAAAGCAAGCAACAAGAAGTTCATGATATTTGTTCACTGGGTATCAACATGTTTCGTACACTGATGATTTATTTAAAACCTGTATTGCCCGTATTAGCTGACAGCACTGCAGCATTCTTGAATGATGAATTAATCTGGGATGGCCATAAAACATTATTGACTAACCATAAAATCAATAAATTTAAAGCCCTATTACAACGTGTCGACATGGACAAAGTTAATGCGATGACTGAAGCGTCGAAAGACAATTTACTCGCTAAAGACGAAGCTGAAAAACCGGCTAAAAAAACGAAAAAAGCAAAACAGGAAAAAGTTATCGATAATACTGCCGCTCTTAATGATCCTTTGGGTTGTGATCCCATCAGTGAAGAAATTCAATTTGAAGATTTTGCCAAAATTGATTTACGTATTGTAAAAATAATTAATGCAGAACATGTTGAGAAAGCAGATAAATTATTGCGCTTAACACTCGCACTTGATTCAAAAGAAGAAGGGGGTGAAACCCGTCAAGTGTTTGCCGGTATCAAATCAGCTTACCAACCAGAAGATTTAATTGGTAAGCATACGGTAATGGTTGCTAACTTAGCGCCACGTAAAATGCGTTTTGGCATGTCTGAAGGCATGGTGCTTGCCGCTGGACCTGGAGGTAAAGATTTGTGGGTATTAAATCCTGACGACGGGGCACAACCCGGTATGCGTGTAAAATAAAACTTATTATTATTTAATCAAAGGCAGTGAATATTCACTGCCTTATTTGTCAGTATGATTAGATTTAACCTAATTAAGCGTTAAGTTCACTAACTTAAATAAAGCGTCGTATAAACTTAAATCAAAGAACTTTAGATATTTTTATTATAATTTTTAAATAGTTAGTTATAATATTCATTATGACAAAAACTTAAGATTACAAAATTTTATATGTCGTTTAGTAAACCTCCTTTATCCGTACAAATTATCTCAGCCATGTTTATTGGCTTGCTTCTTGGTTACTACTTTTCAGTATCTTATTCAGTAATTGATAATACCGCCAATGCGTTCGTAACATCCCTGCAAATGACGGTACTTCCCTATATTATACTGTCGCTTATTGTTGGTCTTGGAGGGCTAACGCCAAGTAAAGCAAAACATATATCTAAGCAAAGTTTGTTCATTATTTTGATGATGATACTCGTTTGCCTCTTCTTCATTTTCAGCACCCCCTTGTCTTTTCCTGATTGGCAAAACGCTGAATTTTATTCTGCAAACACCATAAAGATCGCACCTGAACTTAGTCTGGTTGACTTGTTTATTTCAGCCAACCCGTTCAATGCTTTTTCAAATACATTAGTTCCTGCTGTTGTTTTTTTTAGTCTTTGTATGGGTCTAGGTCTCATGCAAATAAAATCAAAAAAACAAACGTTACTCGTGCTTTCAAACTTACAACAAGCTGTTGCAAATATTAATAACTTTATAATGATGTTTGCCCCACTGGGTGTTTTTTGTATTGGTTGGCGAGCAGCAGCAACCCTTGATGCTAGCCAATTAGATGGTTTAGTTGTTTACATGATGAGTGCTACTGTTTTAGTTACTCTACTTTGTTTTGTGGTTTTTCCTTCAGTTTTGGCAACTATCACTCCTTTTGGTTATCGAGAAATAGTTAGAGTCTGCCGAGAGCCTATGATCACTGCTTTTGCTACGGGTAGTTTCTTTTCAGTGATACCTATGATTGTTGAAAATACAAAAAAACTCCTCAAAAATAAGTATCCACATGACGCTGACTTAGAAAGAATATCAGAGGTTATTGTACCGATATCATTTAGTTTACCGGTTGGCGGCAAACTACTCGCATTACTTTTCGTATTATTTGGTGCTTGGTTTTCCGGTGCACATATTTCCTTCGCCGATCATATCAATTTAGCTGTAGCTGGCTTGCCACAATTATTTGGTAGCACGACACTCGCCATGCAAAATTTACTTGAATTGTTTAATGTATCAGGGGCTATGTTTGATTTTTACTTAGTTGCTGAAAATCTCATTGGTGGTCGGTTAAGTGCTTTATTTTCAGTGGTATTTTCAAGCTGCTTGCCATTATTAATCGCCACTGCAATGCTAAAACGTTTTACGATAAAATGGCGTTCTCTCGCACGTAATCTAGCAATAATACCACTTGTATCTCTGATTGCTTTTGTCTCATTACGTTTTAGTTTTGACTCAATAAGTCATCAATACCAAGGTTATACTAAATTTATTGAGCGCGACTTTTTATTCAACAATGTTGAAAGTGCCTATCTTAAAAATAGTCCCAGTAATGTAGATACAACGCCATCATTTTCGCCTGTTTTAACACGTATTCAACAACGAGGATTTATTCGAATAGGTTACTTTAGAGATGATTTACCTTACGCTTTCCATAACAATAAAGGGAAGTTAGTTGGTTTTGATATTGAAATCATGAATTTGCTCGCCAAAGATTTAGACGTCAGTGTTGAGTTTGTTAGAATTTATCATCATGAAGCCGAAGTCTTATTACAATCAGGTTATTTAGATATAACAACAGGCGTTCCTGTTATTCCTGACAATATGATTAAGTTTACGCTTAGCGTGCCCTATTCTAAACAGTCTTTAGCCTTTATTGTTAAAGATGAGAGACGTACTGAGTTCAAAAAATGGACAAATATTATTGATAATAAAGCGTTAACTATTGGTATTCCTGAAACTTTTTTCTATCAAAAAGCCGTAGAACGCAACTTTATTCACAGTAAAGCATGGGAAATTTCAACACCAAGATTATTCTTTAAAGAAAAGTATCAACATATTGATGGCATGCTATTTGGCGCAGCAGCAGCCTCTGCTTGGAGTTTGTTATATCCTGAGTACACTGTTATTGTACCTAAACCAGTCCTAGCCCCCCTTTCTATGTCATTTCCAATTAATCATAATGATCAAGCCTTTGAGTTATTTATGCGAAATTGGATTGAGATGAAGCAGCAAAGCAAAGTTATTGATCAATTATTTAATTATTGGATCAGCAATCAAACACCATTAAAAATAACAATAAAGAGATAAGATCCTGACATATGAACATAAATAGCACGATCCAAAAATATTGTAGTAAATATAAGTTATTACTTGTTGTTACTGCGATAACATTATCTGCATGTTCTTCACAATATACGCTTTCAACAAATTTAGATAAAGAAAACTTTAGGAACTACTACAGTCATTCCCAAGTAAAAGTTGTTGAAGATGAAAGTGAATTTTCGGGCCGTTTTAAACTCATTGGTATGGTTGAAGGGCAAAATTGTCAAGCGAAGAGCTATCATGCCCTTCCCGATGAAATTGAAGCAAGAACACAAGCCCGTCGAAACGCATTTGAGCAACAAGCCAATGCGATTGTATTTACCGGCTGTGCATTAATAAATGATGATCAAGCAAATCAACAATGTGTCGCCACTGTTGTTTGTTA
>JASDWX010000135.1:0-307 GCA_041890515.1 Alteromonadaceae bacterium | reverse complement strand
TTGTTATGGAAAAGCTTATCAGGTTGAAAAGGTTAAATATTTATAATAATGCAAGAGCAATCAGATGACAAAATCACTTTAAATTTTATCGGTCGAGTCAATTCGCCTTATAAAGAAAAGTTTGCAATACCACGTCAACCGGGCTTAGTGAGCGCGGCGAAAGGGAGGATTACGCTGTTATCTACCGCCAATAACGAAGAATTGGTTCGCGGTATTGAACAATTTAGCCACCTTTGGCTAATATTTATTTTCCATGGTACTCAACAACAAGGTTGGAAGCCATTAGTTAGACCTCCTCGTTTAGGTG
>JASDWX010000134.1:27623-36119 GCA_041890515.1 Alteromonadaceae bacterium | reverse complement strand
GCTAAATACGCTGCAATAAAGTAGATCAACATGGGGAGTGGTCCAGCTATTAAGCCAAGATTAAAAATGGTGTCTGCATTCACTTGAGATACATCGACTTGTTTTGGAAAATCGATAAGTTGTAAACTTATGCCAGCCAATAATGTCCCGACACCGAAGGTGGCTTTTTGAGCAAAAGAGTTAGCAGCAAAGAACAACCCTTCTTGACGTTTTTTAGTGTTAGTTTCATGCAAATCGGCAATATCGGCTAACATAGAACCAATAATAATGCCTGCTGCGATAAAGAAACTATAACCAACCACATAAGTTGAAAATAAAACAGGCATCAAAGATTCAGAACCATTCGCGGGTAAAATATCGCATAAACGTAATAATATTGGACTAAAGCTAAATGTTGTTGCGATTAATAAACACGTAACGAGACTCGGCATTTTATCAATTCGCTTAGACAGTAATGGTGCAATAATAGAGGCAGGAATAAGTCCAACAACAATAGTCAGGGTTAATAAAGAAATTTGACCTGCTGATAATTCAAAGAAGTAACTGCCGAGATAAAGCATAAAAGTAGCGCCCGCCCCACCAGCCACCATTGTTAAAATTTGCACGACAAATATAAGCCTAAATTGACGTAACTTTAACGCTTGCCCGAAGGCTTTAAAGCTGCGTGATAAATCAACTTTCTTCTGATTTTTTTCTGCTTTTTTTAAATGGGGTATTATGTGTTTAGTGCCTAATACACTAATAATCATCGCAATAAATGCAATACAGCCAGCCAATAGACCTAAAGAACTGTAACCATCAACATTTAACATTCCGTTAGGATATTGATCTGTTGCTGCAAAAAATGAATTCAATGCAATAACAGATAAAGCAATACCGCCGATATAACCTAAAAGTGTTCTGTAACTAACTATTTTAGTACGTTCTTCATAGTCATCACTCAACTCCGCCCCTAATGCATTATGAGGGACATTAAACAATGTCAACATAAGACGTACAACGATAGACCAACCCAATAACCATAAGAATAATCCTTGTTGTTCTAATCCAGCAGGTGGTGTAAATAACATATAAATAGATAAGGGGAATGGAATAATTGCCGCGATCATGAAGGGATGTCTACGTCCCCACGTTGAATGCCAGTTATCAGAAATGTCACCCATTAGGGGATCTGAAACCGCGTCGAAGAGTAAAGCAATTAAGGCGGCTAAACCTGCCATTATTGCTGGTAAACCCATGACTTGACTAAAATAAAAAACAAGGAAAGACTGAAAGGCGGTATCTTTTACCCCTTGAGACATTTGTCCTACACCGTAGGATAATTTTGTAAAAAAACTCAGGTTAATCATTTTGTAAGACTCTTTAACTCGCATTGTTAAATGCTGGCATTTGTTGATTTAGATTAAAATCCATAATTTGAACTTACAGTATGTAAACATATCATGCAAGAATTATATTGTTCGTTATTTACACTTTTTTCTTTATGTATTTTGACTAAATTTAACTCACATCAATAACCACTTGCCCTGCGTTTGACCCAGTGGTATTTTAAATTACTAAAAAGTTTTATAAATTATCATCGAATATCAACAGTAGTTGCAGTGTAGGCAATCAATAATATGAATTATGACCTCAATAATAAATTGACAAAAAACCAACGCTTCTTAAATATTGCATACGCAAAATATGATGGAAAAAACGATAGATGGTCTCTCATAAAAATGGCTAACACAGAAAAAGTCAAAGCAAGTAAAGTTGAAAAATATGGTCCTGTAGCGCCACAGTTAGCCATTAAAAATGACTTGATAATGTCTGAATCGTCAGTAAAGAATCAAAGTGAGCAGTGCCATAATTTAAATATTTTTAGAGGTAGAAAAAATAATAATAGTCAACAAGGCCATCTGCCAGTTATGGTGTGGATACACGGAGGAGGCTTCACTACTGGTGCGAGTTCATTGCCAATTTATGATGGTAGCTATTTAGCAGAGGCAACAAACACACTCGTCATTACCTTAAACTATCGTTTAGGTTCTTTCGGTTTTTTACGTTTAGTTGATGTCACCAACAACGAAATAACGTCAACGGGTAATGAAGGATTAGAGGATCAAATAACAGCACTAAAATGGATACAGGAGAATATTCATTTGTATGGAGGTGACAAGGATAACATTACTTTATTTGGAGAATCTGCAGGTGCAATGAGCATCGCCTGCTTACTTTCAATGCCGAATACAAAAGGGTTATTTCATAAAGCTATTTTACAAAGTGGTGCCGGACATAGCTATCAAACCATTGCACAGGCGAATAATGTAGCCAAAGCGTATTTAAATACGGCAGAGTCACTCGGTTATAACGCATCTCAACTCGCCACACTCTCGACATCGGAAATAATGAATATTCAAAAATTTTTTCTTGGTCGCCCTGATATCTATAAAGCGTTTGGCATTCTCCCATTTAAACCCGTAATAGGTACACAAGGCTTGCCATTAGCTCCTTTTGAAGCGATAGCTCAAGGCTGTGCCATAGACATCCCTATAATCTCTGGTACAAATACAGATGAATGGACGCTGTTTGCCGCTATGCTCAATCAAAACATTCAAGACGAACAAGCTTTACAAAAGGCTCTTAGACCACTTATCGGTGAACAACACGTAGCCCAATGCCTCACATTAATGTCTGAACAATGTAAACAACGCGAACTAGACAGTTCACCACAAAATATATTAAATGAAGTTTTTACCGAATTTTGGTTTAATCAACCGAATCAGCGCCTTTTAGAAGCACAACTAAAAGCCGGCGGCGAAGCTTATAATTACAAACTAGGGAGACGAAGTGTTATCCCAGCACTGAGGTGCTCTCACATTATTGATATAGGCTTGGTCTTTAATCATCTTTCCAAAGGATTGTACGGTGAAGATAAGCGTGTAAATGAACTCGTTGACGAATTACAAACATGTTGGGGAACATTCGCCTATAATGGTTCACCGAGTTCAAGTTCCATTTATTGGCCTAAGGTGAGTAAACTAACATCAGAGTTTGTATTTTTTGATCACCACGCTACTTGCCTTCAGCCCATAGACCAAGATAAACAAGTCTTTTGGTCTTTAATTAGTCACCAAAAACTGGCGTCATTTTGAATCAAATAGATAATAAAATAGATAAAGCAATTATTCCGCCTAGCCTATGGCGATTAGCGTGGCCCACAACTATCGCTAACCTTTTGTTAGCTTCAGTTGGGTTTATTCAAATATTATTGTCTACTCAATATGGTACAGAAGCTACAGCAGCAGTCACTGTGAGCCAACGAATATTTTTTCTGTTACAAGCTTCATTATTTGGTTTATCTGCTGGTGTATCCGCGATCATTGCCAGAAACATTGGTGCCAATGAACAACAGCGTGCAGGACAAGCTTTTCAAAGTGCCTTATTGCTCAGTTTTATGCTGTCTATTGTTCTCGCCATTAGTTGTTATATCTTCGCCTATGAGCTTACTTCGCTTTTCAAAATGAAAGGTGAAACACAGCTTTTGGCGATTAAATTAATTAAATGGATTTGTTTGTTTAGCCCCATATATTCACTCAATATTATCATGGCGGGGTCCTTACGTGCGAGTGGAGATGCTTTTCATCCCCTTATGCTTGCGATTATTAGTGGTGTGGGAAATGGTGTTGGTTGTTACTTATTAAGTACGGGTAGCTTAGGTATAGAAGGCCTCGTTATAGGTGGTGTTTTTGGTTCCTGTATTTCATTAGTTTTTTACAGTTATTTATGGAGAAAAAACTATTTAAGCATTAGTTATCCAGAAGAAAGTAAATATAGAAAAAAAACGCTATTGCTTTTAAAAATAGGTATGCCAAGCGCATTAGAACAACTATTGCTCCAAGTTGGCTTTGTTATTTTCACGATTGCGATTGCAAGTTATGGAAGTGATGTTCTAGCGGCTTACGGGCTTGGATTAAATGTACTTACATTAATACTGATCACTTCTTTAGCTTTCTCAATGTCAGGTGCAGTTATTGTGGGTCAGTATCTTGGACGTGGTGAACCAGAAGTAGCTTATCAACAAGGTTGGCGTGCATGGCGAATATGTGTTTCTTTTCTTTCTTTTTTTGGTGTCATTTTCTTTTTTTACAATCAAGAAATAGCGGCACTACTCACAAGTGACATAAACGTGCAAAATCACACCGCAAATTTTTTACTTATTATTGCTTTCTCTATGCCATTAATTGCCACTGACTTTACCATAGGAGGTGCTATACGTGGCGCCGGTGAAACAACTTACCCATTAATGATATCACTAATAACATTACTATTAGTGCGAATTATATTACCGTTCATTTTCATTAAACTTAATTTTTCTATCACGGCTTTATTCATTCTAACGGGCGCTGACTTTTTCATTAAAGCTATTTTTATGACCCTATATTTCAGAAAAAGAAAGTGGCAGAACAAAGTGTTTTAGATAGACACAACATAAATTCTATCTTCTGGTATGTTTATTTATCAAAAATATTTTATAGTGTATTTTACCTATAAGTGTTGTTATGACCTTTCCTAAATTAATGTCTGAGTTGGATCTTGGTTTCACTGTGGTTAACAATCGCAGTTTAATGGGCTCTACCACGAAGAAACAGAAAATAGCTTTGAACGTATGGTTGTTTTCTATAGAGAAAGTGTTATAGGAGAGTCGGTTTAATTGTTACCCGTGCGGTTCATAAATCAGGTGGTAAAATATGTATGCAGAGTCTTCACGCAGGTCCTTACGCTTATAACCCTGCACTCGTATCACCTAGCCCATTTAAGCCTCTATTCATCTGTATTCACCAAAAGCTTTATCTAAGGAAGAAATTGAACAGCACATAACAAACTTTGTTTGTTGTGCAAAACTCACGCAAAAATTGGGATATGACGGCGTTGAAATTATGGGAACTGAAGGTTATTTTATTAACCCGTTCATCGTTAAACGTACTGATCAACGGACAGATAAATGGGGGGAAGTTATGAAAACCCTATTCGTCTTACATTTTAAATTATTAAAAAAACACGTGAGATCGTAGGTAAAAATTTCATCATCAATTATCGTTTATCTATGCTTAATTTAGTTGAAGGTGTTAGCGCTTAAGCAGAAGTTATTCAATTAGCAAAAACAGTACAAAAACCATATTCACATGGAGTAATTTACAGTCGACATCAAATATAGCTACAGGGAGTGGCATCACATCTAAAATGCTTCTAGACAATGAATTTTCTTTAACGCGATGAGTTAAATTAATATTCAACATACAAACGGAGTTGAAATCATGAAACAACGACCCTTATATTAATGTCTCAAATATGAATCATCTATTAATAATCAGAAGGAGAAACACCGGTCCAATTCTTAAATGCTCTAGAAAAACTAGATGGAGAGTTAAAACCTAATCTATAAGTGATTTGAGTTAACGTAAGTTTGTTGTCTCTTAACAAACGTTGCAAGGTTTTTACACTGACATTCATTTTTTCCGCTAAAAAAACAACATTTAAGTTATTTGACGCAAGGTCTTCCATAATAAAACGTTCGATAACTGAAAAAACTTCAAATTCTGTTTTCGAAATTTTTTTATTAATAACAGACTCTAAACCAATGGAGTGAGTCGAAAATACGTTCGTTGTATTTAAAGCCTTATTGTTGATTACAACGACATATTCGTCCCTGTCACTGTAAATAACAGGACAATTAAATATATTTTCGAAGGCCCTTCTTTTACTTTTTAGATCTACAATAACATTTGCAATAATATCAGAACAAAAAGGAAACATTAGATTTATTATTTTATTGACTAAACAAAGAGCAATTTCTAATGTGGTTCTATGAACGCTAAATAATTCAGTACGTGATGAAATAACTAACAACGTGTGCTCTGATTCAACTATCGTTACTACTTTAGTAAATTCGTCCATGTGCTCACTTGCGAAGATAATTTTTTCTAGTAAATCACTAACAGATTTTGAGTCGGATATAATAACGCCCGTATGACGCAAAAAATGAACCTGAAAAACCTGAAAAATGGAAATAGGTAACAAATCTAATCCATTACATATTCCAATACTTTCATAAAGCTTTCGAAGTATATCTCTATCAATAAAATTTAATTCACGTAAAGTATTTACCTCAATGCCTACCGATTCTAATATATGGTCTGCGGGTAATTTTTGATGTTTCAAAGCAACATAAATAAGTCTTATCCAACTACCATCTACGCGTTTTCTGGTCTCAAAACCATGCTTCTCGGGGAGGGTTACTTCAAAATTTAAATTATTATCTGATTCCATAAACTTCCAAGTTATACTTACCTAATTTACATCTCAATTACTATTCGGTAAACGAACAACTGCAGCAGGGATCCCGACCATCACTTTTAATCATAGACTTTTTTAAAGGGTTAGCATTAACTTGATACGACTTTATTTAAACAATAAAGGTCATTTTTTTTATCTTTCCTTAATTTATACCTTTTAGGTATCTTTAACGTCTTTATCATTTTTTATGTCTAATATTATCATCTGGTTTAATGTTGTAATGTGGTCTACTTTTGTAGCACACTCCTAGAATATAGCTGATATCAGCTATATTCTAGGAGTGTTGGAATTTTTAAATATAAGTTAAAGTACTTCGAACAAGCCTGCTGCGCCCATTCCGCCGCCAACACACATAGTTATCACAACATATTTAACGCTGCGACGTTGCCCCTCAATAAGTGCATGACCGACCATACGAGCGCCACTCATACCATAAGTATGACCAATTGAAATCGCCCCACCATTAACATTGAGTTTATTCATTGGAATACCCAAGGTATCTGCACAATAAAGTACTTGTACCGCAAACGCTTCGTTTAGCTCGAATAGACCGATATCATCAACGGTAAGGCCATGTTGTGCTAATAGTTTTGGTACCGCAAATACTGGACCTATACCCATTTCATCAGGTTCACAACCTGCAACTGCAATCCCCATATAACGACCCAGTGGTTTAAGCCCCTTCGCTTGTGCTACTTTTGCTTCCATGAGTACACAAGCAGATGCGCCGTCAGATAGCTGACTGGCATTACCAGCAGTTATGGCTCCATCTTCAATTACAGTTCTTAGATTGGTCAAACTATCTAACGTTGTCGCTCTAAGGCCTTCATCAGCTGAAACAGTCACTTCATGGTAGGAAACTTCTTTAGTTTCTCTATCCATTACTGCTTTTGTGGTTGTCATTGGTACTATTTCATCATCGTATCGACCAGCAGCAACGGCTTCTGCCGTTCGATTTTGACTTAATAAGCCGTATTCATCTTGACGTTCACGGCTTATGCCATAACGCTCAGAAACGATTTCAGCCGTTTCCAGCATATTCATATAAATATTTTTATGCATAGCAGCTAAACTTTTATCAACAGCCATGTGCGTATTTACATGTTCGTTTTGAACCAATGAAATAGACTCTAAACCAGCACCAATCGTAATATCCATACCATCATGAATAATTTGTTTAGCTGCCGTAGCAATTGCCATTAAACCTGATGAACATTGACGGTCTAGTGACATACCACTTACAGACGTTGGTAAACCACCAGCAAGTGCAGCTAAACGGCCAATATTTAAGCCTGTTGTGCCCTGTTGCATCGCACAACCCATAATGACATCTTCGACTTCACTACCATCAATACCTGCACGCTCGACTGCATGCTTAATGGCGTGGCCGCCTAATGTAGGGGCTGTGGTCATATTAAATGCGCCGCGATAACCTTTACCGATAGGCGTTCTTGCGGTTGAAACGATTACTGCTTCTCTCATGATACCTTCCTCCTGTATTAGGTTATTTAGCGGTTAGGTCAATGCCAAGAAACTCAGCGGCTTTCGCCACATATTTATTGGTTTGCATCCAACCGGCTTTTAATTCTTTGCTGTTAGATTCATCTTCTAACTCATCCCACTTTGCCAAAATATTTTCAGGCGTTTGTTGCTCTGGTGATAAGTAAATTCCGTCAGTTTCTTTGATAACCGCGCGAGCATAACCACCGGCACCACAACCTAAAATTGCTCGGTTTGGCGACTCTTTAGCCACTAAAGCTAATAAACCTGTTGTAACAGAATCAACCGTCATCATTTCTAATACACGTTTGTCTTCAATAATATCTTCTGTCATTGCAGTGCGTGCAGTAGGTGATAAACAGTTGACTTTAATGCCATACTTTTCCCCTTCAATGCACAAGGTGTTCATTAATCCAGCAACCCCCATTTTAGCGGCACCGTAGTTTGCTTGACCAAAGTTACCGTATAGTCCTGATGAAGATGTTGTCATGACAATACGACCGTATTGCTGTGCCTTCATGATATTCCAAACGGCTTTTGAACAGTTAGCTGCGCCCATTAAATGTACATCTACCACTAATTTAAAGTCTTCAATGGGCATATTACCAAACGACTTATCACGTAAAATACCCGCATTATTGACTAAAATATCGATAC
>JASDWX010000134.1:17188-27613 GCA_041890515.1 Alteromonadaceae bacterium | reverse complement strand
CCGTGGTTTGCTCGACCATCAATTGAACTTGAGTCATGTCAGCAACATTTGCACCGTTTGCAATGGCTTCACCGCCAGCAGCTTCAATTTCTGAAACAACAGCTAATGAACCAGCTGATAATGACCCATCTCTACCGCCAAGATCATTGATAACAACTTTTGCGCCACGTGCTGCTAATGCTAACGCATGTGAACGACCTAATCCTGCGCCTGCGCCTGTTACTATCGCTACTTGTCCGTCATATTTTACTGACATAAAAACCTCTTATAAATTTGAATTAAATATTCTTTCTGGCAGTAGATTACTTGGATCCCCAATACTACTTTGTCACCTAGGTGACTATTTACTGATCATTGTCATGGTCAACCACTGCGCCGTTAACGCTGGTTTGGTTTCACCTTCAATTTCTACTTCTACCAGCCAATTAAACAAGAACTGCCCTGGCCTTTTTTCGGTGAACTCGGTCAGAGACATTTTTCCTCTGACTTTATTATTTACTTTTACGGCTTGTAAGAAACGAATTTTTTCAAAACCATAATTTAACCCCATGGTCATATTTTCAAGCTGTAGCCCTGCTTCATATGAAATAGCTGACAAAAGAGATAAGGATAAAAAACCATGCGCGATTGTCCCGCCAAAAGGTGTTTCTTTAGCTTTAATGGGATCCACATGAATAAACTGGTGATCATGGGTTGCATCACCAAACGTATTTATTTGCGCTTGAGTGTTAGTAAACCAAGATGAGGTACCTACTGTTTTACCGACATAATCAGGTAAGTTGGTTGCATTAATGGTAGTCGCCATAAAATTGCCTTTATTAAGGTAAATTGAAATAAGTTAATATTCGTTATATTGAGATACGTTTAAACGATATACGCTTCTTTTAATGCGCGTTTATCTATTTTTCCTGAACCTAGACGAGGTAAGTTTTGGTTAATAATCCACACCTTACTCGGTACTTTAAATTTGGCTAAATGCTCGGCAACAAATGCTTGAAGTGCTTCTTCGCTTGTCATATTCGAGTCTTTTTCAACATAAACAACAGCACCCACCACTTCGCCTAATCGTTCATCTGGTAAAGCAAATACTGAAGCTTCACTAACAGAGGTATGTTTATAAAGTGCTGACTCAACTTCTAAACAAGCAATATTTTCGCCACCTCGAATAATGATATCTTTGGCTCGGTCAACAATATAAATAAAACCGTCATTGTCTAAAAATCCCAAATCACCGGTTTTAAAGTATCCGTCGAGAAAAGCGGCATCTGTTGCTTTTGGGTTACGCCAATAGCCGAGAATATTTGAAATTGATTTAATGGCAATCTCCCCTTGTTTACCTAAAGGAAGGGTTCTCCCTTCTTCATCAATAATTTTCACTTCTACGATTGGTGGTGTTGGCAAGCCAGCACTGTTGGGTTTATGCACGTAATCCACTGCGCCATTTACCGCACCTAAAGCATTGGTCTCCGTTAAACCATAGCCACAGCTTGGGCTGCCCTCAAAGGATTCATATATTTTTCGAACATGCTCTGGTGGCCTTGCTGCGCCGCCTGCACAAACATCAATCAGTGAACTTAAATCATATTTTGATTTATCAGGATGATTCATCAGTTCCATAGACATGGTTGGAACACCATTAAAATACGTTATTTGTTCTTTCTCAATAAGCTTTAAGGCTTCTTCGGCGTCCCAATAAGGCATCATCACGGTTTTACGACCTGCGATCATCGAGAGCAGAAATAATGTGTGGCATCCTGTTACATGAAACAAAGGGACAGTCATTAAGGCGGCAGGCGTTAGAGGCGACTGTTGAATGCATTGAGCTAAATTGGCCGCAGATGCTGATGCACCTAGCATTACCCATGTGTTTATTGCCGTTAAAATACTTTCATGGCTAGACACAGCGCCTTTAGGCGCACCAGTAGAACCTGAGGTATAAAATATGGTGGCTATGCTGTCTTGAGCCGTGTTAACTTGCGGCATCGTTTGACCTGCATATTTCGCCAGCAAATAATCGAAGGTTATGACTGTAGATTGAGACTTCGATTGGCGGGCCACAATAACAGGCGTGTTAAGTTCAGCTAAACAACTAGAGAGTAATTCATACCTTTTATCATCCACTAAGGCGAGCTTTGCATCACAGTGTTCTATTACTTGAGTAAACTCGTCTTGTTTCCACCAAGCATTTAAAGGAACCGCTATTGCGCCAATACTGGTGATGGCCATAAATGCGATAATCCATTCAGGATAATTACGCATTGAAATCGTGACGCGGTCTCCTTCTGATATTTCATACTCTTCAACAAGTGCACAAGCAAACTCACTGGCTTGTTGATACAAACAGGTAAAGCTATGACGTTCATCGTTAAAAATAATAAAGTCAGCATCGCCATAAGTATCAGCAGACGCTTTAAACATCTGGTGTAAATTTTCAGGCAAAGTAGCAAAAGCCTGATAATTAATATCTTCGCGACATTTTTCTATGACTTCAAAAGGTTGATTTTTTGCGGTTAATTTAAATAACTCTTCCAATACAGAAACCGTAGAAGCATGATTAATTTTAATGTCTTGGTTTTGCAACACCCTATTTTGCATTACTGAACTCTCTTCATGTTATGGAGATTTATTGCCGCAATTATTTAAATAGCGTTGACAACCCTCTTAAAAGTAATTTGAACTTACAGTATGTTTAGGCTTCACACAAGTATTTTAACCGCTTTTCGATCACTAAGTACTTCCTAGAACGTTTAAATAAATTACATATATAGCTTAAATTATCAGTAAATTTAATGATTTAACTATGGCTGACAGAGCATGATTGAACATTGCGATTAGATGGCATACAATAAAATTGAACCGTGGGTATAATTATTGAACAAGTCAATTATTCTAAGACGGCAAATTAAAATATCACTGAGATATAATGCCAACTTCAATCAAAAATAAAATTAGTTCTCCGTTTAGCAAAACTAATCAACATGATCAAAAATATAAAACCATCATTTCTGCAGCATCCGAGTTATTTAACGTACAAGGCACACGTGGCACAACATTGTCCCAGATTGCTGACAAACTAAAATTAACTAAAACGAGTCTTTATTATTATGTAAAAACTAAAGAAGAGCTGACGCATCAGTGTTATTTAAATACTTGTATAGAAATGAAAGCAATCGTAGAACAATCCTTATCAACTAAAGGTTCAGCGATTGATAAACTTGATATGTTATTTCGTTTAAATTTTGAATGTTGGAACGACATTATTAATGGTAACAGAGGTCACTTAGCCGCGTTAACTGAAATTGCTTCGTTATCTGAAAAGCACAGAATTGAAATTTCTGAATATTATCGTCACTTTGTTATTCAAGTTATAGACCTGATCAATGAGGGCATTAAAGATGGCAGTATGGATGTTATTTCTCCCGGTAAAACCGCTAATGCGATTTGGGGAAATATATTCTGGTTGCCTGTTTGGTTATATTCTATTGATAAAACTGAACGTGAAAATGCCTTTAACCAATGGTTAAATATTATAAAATACGGCTTAAAGAACACGAAAAGTTCGTTTGTTTTTAAAAAGGTTTCTTTTAATACCGAGCATATGGCACCGACAGGTTTCGATAGAAGTGAACAAAATCGGAAGAAACAAGAAGCATTCTTGCGTGTTGGTTCAACCTTTTTTAATCATAAAGGCTTTAAAGGCACCTCTTTAGACGAGCTTGCCCAAGCACTGGGCGTAACTAAAGGCGCATTTTATTATCATATTAAAAATAAAGAAGATCTGTTGATAAAATGTCTTGAACGTACTTTTAATATAGAGCAGTCAGTATTGACAAGTACAAACGCAATGGATATTGCGGGCATTGATAAACTAGCCTATGCAGCTCGACAAATGTTTTCAATTCAATTGGGTGATTTAGGGCCGCTTGTTCGTTATGCAACCATGTGGTCATTACCTTTAGAAACAAGAAAAGAAATGGAAGTAACCGCCAGTAAAGTACGAGACTTGTTCGGTGAGTTGGTTCAATCAGGCATTAACGATAATAGTATTCGTGAAGTTGACTTATTTATTGCTGAAAACATTATAGCGGGTGCTGTTGAATCCATTCCAGATATGGCTATAGAACCGAACAAAATAGATTTAGAGCAAGGTTCTATAGATTTTTTCGACATATTCTTCAATGGTATAGCAACAAAGTAATATCAATCCTAATTCGTCTATACTAACAACGAACAAGCACTATTTATTTAGTGCTTGTTCAAGCGCTTCTTTTAACTGCCCTTCAATTTTTACCGGTTTTTCAGTTTCTCTATCGACAAAAACATGCGTCATGGTCCCATATGCAGAAGCGTTTTCTTGTCCTTTTTTAAAAATTGCCACGCCATATTCAACAGAAGAATTACCGATGCGATTCACTCTAAACGCGCCATAAATTTTATCCGGGTAAGCAATACTCGAAAAATAGTTACACTGTGAATTAACAATAAAACCAATAACATGGCTGGTTTGTATATCAAACCCTGCACGTTCTATTAAATAGCTATTAGCAATGGTGTCAAAATAGGAGTAATAAGTCACATTATTTACATGACCGTAAATATCATTATCCATCCAACGTGTCGTTATTTCCTTAATATAATAAAAGTCGTCTTTGTTTAAGCTAATTTGAGACATTTTACGCTCCATATGCAGCTTGATAAATGGCTAATACATTTGCATAACTTACATCTTTAGGGTTATTAATGAGTAATCTCGTTTGTAGCATGGCATCTTTCGCTAACATCGGTAATTGTGCTTTTTCTATTTTCATTTCTTTTAGCGTTCTAGGCAGTAATAAACGTTTTATCAAGCCTTCAATATAAAAAATGAGCTCATCGGTGATTGATTGCTCTGATTGTTCAGTATTAATTGTTCGACTGATATAAGGCGCTAATTCACTATAAAGTGAAGCCGCATGTGTTTTGTTAAAACGCATTACATGAGGTAATACTAATGAGTTACTTAACCCATGAGGGATATGAAAGTGACCACCTAATGGATACGCTAACGCGTGTACTGCTGCAACAGGTGCATTAGCGAATGCTTGTCCTGCCAAACAGGCACCGAGCAACATATTTTGACGTGCATCAACGTTATTTCCATCTTGACAGACAGCTTCAATATTCTCTGAAAGCAGCCTCAGTGCTTCCTTCGCTAACATGTCTGAATATGGGTTTTTCTTTATTTTCGAGGTATAAGCTTCAATAGCGTGCACCATGGAGTCTATACCTGTTGCAGCGGTAAGCCTAGACGGTAATCCTAAGGTTAGCTCGGCATCTAACAAAGCAACATCAGGCAATAATAGTGGTGAGACAATACCCGCTTTTGTCGTTTTACCCGTTGTAACAATCGCAATAGGCGTTACCTCTGAACCTGTTCCTGCTGTTGTCGGTATTAAAATCAAGGGTAACCTGCCACCTTCAGCTTGATCCACACCATAAATTTCATTTAATGTTTGGAAAGACTTCATCAATACAGCAACAACTTTAGCGGTATCCATAGAACTGCCGCCACCAAAACCGATCACACCGTCATTGTTATCTGTTTTTGCTTGCGCTAATGCACGAAATATAATTTCCTCTTGAGGGTCAGCAACCACTTGGTCATATACACTTACCGTTAGCTTATGTGAAACTGGCACATCTTTATGAGATGATAATTCTGACAATAATTTGTCCAATAAGCCGCAAGAGACGATGCCTTGGTCAGTAACGACCAAAGGTTTATTTATCTGCAGTTTTTGGCAAATATCAACAATTTTACGTAGACTACCCGGTTCACTAATAATGCTTTTGGTGGTATTAAATTGAAAACTAGTGTTCATATATTATTCATCACATTGTTAGAAAATAGGTAAAGGGATGGCTTTATAAATTAAATGCCACCGAGGCAAAGGTATTTTATTTCAAGATAATCATCTAGGCCATATTTAGACCCTTCTCGGCCATTACCTGACTGTTTCATTCCTCCAAAAGGTGCTGCAGCATTAGAAATAATACCATCATTGATACCAATCATGCCAAATTCAAGTGCCTCAGATACACGCCAAACACGTCCAATATCACGTGCATAAAAATAAGCTGCCAATCCATATTCAGTATCATTAGCCATTTCAATCGCTTCTTGCTCTGATTTAAAACTAATAATTGGCGCTACAGGTCCAAAAATTTCGTTTGCAGCAATCGCCATATCGTTGGTAACGCCAGCTAAAACAGTAGGCTGGTAAAAACAACTGCCCTGCTCAGACTGCCCCCCCGTTAACACTCGAGCACCTTCATTGAGTGATTGAGCAACTAACTGTTTTACATCATCAAGCGCTGAAGTTGAAATCATTGGGCCAACATTTACATCACTGTCTAAACCATTGCCTAATTTCAACGCTTCAACCGCTTTTACAAATTTTTCTGTAAATTCTTCTAAAACACTTTCTTGAACTAAAATCCGATTGGTACACACGCAAGTTTGTCCTGCATTTCGGTACTTTGAAACAATTGCCCCTTGAACAGCAGCATTAATATCGGCATCATCAAAAACGATAAATGGCGCATTACCGCCAAGCTCCATTGATACTTTTTTAACTGTTGATGCGCATTGTTTAATTAAGGTTTTACCCACATGGGTTGAACCAGTAAAGGTAAATTTGGCAACATCAGGATGAGTTGTTAACACTTCTCCCATAGCACGCGAATCCGTGCCAACAACAACATTGAATACGCCATCGGGTATGCCTGCTTGCTTAGAAAGTTCAGCTAATGCTAAAGCAGACAATGGTGTAAGTGTCGCTGGCCTAACAACGAAGGTACAACCAGCGGCTAAGGCAGCAGCGGCTTTACGCGCGATCATGGCATTTGGGAAATTCCAAGGTGTGATTGCCGCGACAACGCCTACGGGCTGTTTGATAACAACAATACGTTTATCATTACTTGGAGCCTGCATGGTATCGCCATAAACTCTTTTACCTTCTTCGGCAAACCACTCTATAAATGAAGCACCATAAGCAATTTCACCTTTAGCTTCAGCCAACGGTTTGCCCTGTTCTAATGTTAATATTTTAGCTAATTCGTCTTGATTTTTTATTACAAGATCAAACCATTTACGCATTAAGATTGAGCGTTCGTTGGCTGATTTTTTAGACCAAGTTTTCAATGCGTTCTTAGCTACTTTAACGGCTTGCTTTGTTTCAATTACACCAGCATCCGATACAGTTGCAAATACGTTGTTATCGAAAGGGTTAGTGACCTCAAAGCTTTTATCAGAAGATAACCATTGACCATTGATGAAAGAACTGTTTTTTATTAAATTAGATTGATGCATAATTTCGCTATTTATATGTTGTCATGAATGTTAATTATTGAACGCTTGAGTTTCAGCCTTGCAGACTCTTGAGGATTTTAAACCTTTACTTCTGACCGTCGCTATTTCAAATTTTGCAGCCGTCATTGCTATAGTAAATTCAGAGTTTGCATGTAATCGCGCAAATGTCGCAGCCCCCATTGTTCGCCCAGCATTTACATCACTTTGCCAATGCACATTACAGACTAACCGACTTTCACCCATCTCCCAACCACGAACTAAAGCTTTGTTGCTATGTTCCGGCGATATTTCAGAGAATATTTGCCCCCATAACCAACCAATAGCAGCATGGCCTGAAGGGTACGAACCACTTGTTCGTAGATGAGTTTCTTTCGTCGGGACACAAGTGGGAAAGTTATTTATCATAAAAGGACGATCTTTTTGATAATGCTTTTTAACCGCATAAGTAGAAAGTCCTGCATCTGTCGCTGAACGCCTTAACAAACGATATAACTGTGGAGTATTCTCTTTACTGATTTCTGCATCAATTGCACATGAAAAAATACTCGCCGCCACTGGAAATTCAAGATTATCATCAGAGGTCGCTAAGTCCCATCTTAATGTGCCCTGTGCCTTCAGCGTTATTTGATTTAAATGATGATCTTCTGCATTATCTTGTTTTGGTGCATCAGGTAAAAGCATCACTCCATCGGGTATAACCTTATGTGATAAGTAACCAATAAGAATCCCAGGCAATAATTCTGCAACTGGCGCTATAGGTTGTATTTGAATACTTGTACAACCAAAGGTTAAGGCACCACCGCTTATAAAAAGGCATAATCTACTGATTTTTTTTATCACTATCTTTACTTGTAATTTATCAACTTTATTTATTCGAACTTACAGTATGTTTTAATTTCATTCAAGTATTAACATGTAAAGTATAAAAATTATATTGAGAAAGGAACGAATCCTGTCGAAATATTTATTGAACAGATTATCGAAAACATAGGCCAGTAAGTAAAAATACGCTGCCAAATCAGTGGCTTAAGAATAGTTCAGTTGAATAGCTTTGACTCGCTTGTTTTTTCACTAAACAATAACGTATGCTAATCCAAATAAAAAAATAATATTTTCAAGAACTTGTTAATTTATTTATTAAAATCAATACCGAACTGACCTTTGCTAGCAAAACGTGAAGAGGGTCCTCTAATAAATTAGATACAAATAGCCATACAACACCATATTTTATAATCAATAACTCACTCAAACCCTTGGGTTCAAGACGTTTTATTTCGGTCAATCAGTAGGTTAATGGTTGTTCTGTGAGTCATCACTTTCACTAATAAACATAGCGTATATCAAACTAAAAACGCATAAAATGCTAAAGGTAACATTGTCTAAGTTAACGAGCTAAAAGATGATGTCGATTAACCCGTTTTACAAATCAACAGTCCTAATTAAAAAATAAGAAGGCCAAATTTCACGTACCTGAGATTCCCAATGAGGATCAACTTTCCCATGAGAAGATTGCAAAAACCAATATCTCGCCCATTTAGTGACAACTTTTCCAGACTTACTGAGTTTTAACGGAGAAAAGCGCCGTTGGTATAGCCTTCCGTTGTATTCAACAACGGTATTATTCTTAACTCTTTTATGGAAACTATCTAATGCAGAGCTAATCAGCTCAACTTCAGAGACTTCGATTATACCCTGATTTTTTAGACAGGCTAATATCGCTGCTTTTTTTACGCACAGCTTCATATAGTCATCTATATAGGGCGTGTATACCATTCCTGTTAACCCATAAATAGAAGCGCGCTCTCTTTCAGCGAGTGTTTTTAACGGAATGATTTGCTCATTTATATCATATAATTCGGTGATATAATGAAGTTTAGGGGGCAATTTAGACAATGTTTACACTCTCATAAATATTCATTAGTTATTATTATCTTGGTGGGTCAATATTATTAGCAATACTGTTATTTAAACGAAACCAGCCCGCTATAGAATATCGGTCTCGCTTAGCAGGTAAAACCTCATGAGGAAACTCTTCACTTAAAAAAACAACTATCGTACCAAAACTCGGGTTAACCGTTATTGTACGGTGATCAATCACAGATGAAACGGCCGATTTATTATCATAAATCACTAATTCTCCACCATCCGTTGGTGACCAATGTTGATTAAGATAAACCACAACTGATAACACACGATTGCCTTCGCCTTTAAAAGCGTCCTTATGCTTTTTATAAAAGTCACCTTTAGCGTAATGAGTAAAATGACTTTCAAATGAAAATAAACCAAGAAACAATCGTCTATTTAAATAAGCTTGTAATGCTTCTGTCCAATTTAACCAAGCATTACTTGCCTTGCTGTTATTCGTTATCCAGCAAATTTCATCCGTTCGAATAAAATTATTTAGCTGATGATCTTTGCTTCTGCCAATGCCAGCACGTTTAAAGTTTTCAATGGGAAGGTCGATAATATGCTGCAATAACAAGCTGGTTAAATCGGTGGGTAATGCATGCGGACGAATACTATAACCCTTTTCAATAATGTCATTGGAGATCGATTCAAACAGGGTTGTATCGCCTCTAGAATGAATTGTTTGGGCTAAGCTCAATGACATTCTGTCTTAAAAGGAAAAACTAACATTTAATTGATAATCTACTTGCGTTTTATATAAGTCATAATAGCACTTTGCATACCGTTAAGCGTGAGCTTTTATGGATTATGTTGTTTAATCATTTGTACTTTAATAAGTAAACTCAAAAAACAGTAAAATATTATATTGAGAAAGCCCTTTCAGGCTTTAGAAAAGATTAAGATTTTCTCAAAACACTAAGAAGCAGTAATAGCCAAAATACCACTCTAATCGTTAGGTAGGATAACGTTCAAACTTAGTAGCTGTTTTTCCTGCCTCGTACCAACATGCTTTTTCTTCAATAAATATATTTGCTTGAGGGGCTATTTGTGGGTCATCATTAAGGAAACCTGCAGGCGTGACTAAGAATTGACCATCACGACTGATGTAAGGAACTTGAGAGCCACAATGAGTACAGAAAGCGTTGCTAAATCGCTCTGCATTTGGC
>JASDWX010000134.1:15888-17178 GCA_041890515.1 Alteromonadaceae bacterium | reverse complement strand
GGCAGATCAAATCTTTTAATGCTTTTCTCTCCAGACAACCACTCAACTTTGTCATGCGATGTAAAGATTAATGACGCAAAGGCCGAGCCTGATTTTTTCTGACATCGGTCACAATGACATTGGTAAAAGCGTTCAAAGGGTCCTGTAATGTGACAATAGACTTCTCCACATAAACAACTTCCATTAACTATATTACTCATTTAGTAGACCTTCTTTAGTATGAAGAATAATGGCAGGTGAATAATGTAACACCCATCAAAGCTTGTAGTGGCCATTAGACACGAATTTAAACGTGCAATATAGTGTTAACTCATTAAATTGGGTGTTTTTATCGGAGAGGAGCTAAACGTATGATCATTGCATCAATTTCATTTAGTGTAATGTATACGTTTTACTTACCATTGTTGATCATTTTAATAGCGATGTCAGTTAAATCAGTCACTTCTCCGATACCAATAGTATTATATAGTTGCACTTCAAGGTCTTTAGCTAAATCTTTATCTAAGGTTTTTAGATAGGTTATTTCGTCGCGGTAATACATGTTCTGAACTTTATCACTTTTTTTCAATTCAACCTTTAATATTGCTGGCTTACCATGACTAGAAACCTTATTCGTATATTCTTGTAATTGAGACGATTTTTTTAACACCGCTAAATCACGATACCAGAACGAGTATTCTTCACTTTCCTCATTCTCTTTTGGTAAAACAAGAATATAAAAAGCGCGAGCAGGCAAGCCTTTATAGGCAAGAACAGCAATAATGGATAAACATGAATCTCTAAATTTTTTATTACTTAACAAATTAAGAATAATTTCTTCACTATTTTCATTTTTATAAACAAGGTGTTTAAGCGCAGAATTCCCACTAAAACTTGCCGCATTTATATATTGTTGATGCTTATTTGCTTTTAAGTAAAATGGGATAGAAAAGTGGTTATGGGCATATATGTTTCTCATCGCTTTCTGTAAGCCATAAATTCTGCTGCCCCTTTTTCCACAGGCTTCAATACTATCAATGTGTTGATAAATATACTTTCGTATCGCTCTGCATGCTAAATGTTTACTTTCGATAGCATTCATTAATAAGCGAACGGCACCATAACGGTCATAACCCAGTACAATATATTTTTGTTTTGTTAATATTCGATCTTTTTCTTTAAAAGGTACGGTTAATTCAATTTCAATTTCTTCTCCGGCTTTAAATTTAATTACCTTTTCAAGATTCACTAATAAACCTTGCACAGAAACATTCTTCGTTGTGCCAAGTGTATTGGTTATAACATTATTAC
>JASDWX010000134.1:8917-15878 GCA_041890515.1 Alteromonadaceae bacterium | reverse complement strand
AATTTCAGTATCACAAAGATCATCAACAGCACTGAGCTGAAAACGTTGAGGCAATAAGTTTGCTAACTCTGTAATTTCGCCACTTACCGGTTGATATATAGTTTCATATAAACTGGTTATATCTGAAACGGTGATCAAGTGGTCACAGTCACTAATCATATCTAAAGCTGCTTTAGGAATTGCTCTATTTAACACCGCCATTTTAGGATGTACATGAGAAGGCAATGCAGATGGCACATATGCATCTTCTGCGGAATTAACAAACGACGACGAGATTTTAACCACTCTAAATAGACTATTTTTGAAATAATTGTTGAAAACAGTTTTGACACTTCTGTTATGAATGAGATCGTCATACCAAATAAGGGAATAAGTATAAGAGTCTTTCAAACTTGATTTCAGTAATAAAGCATATTTCTCTACTGTTTTTCTTTCATTTAAAGCCTGTTGAATATCTTTATTGCCGAGTAATACGGGTAAGTGAAAGTGTTGCTTTTCATCACTGAAAAAATTCCATAACTCGTCATTTCCAGAGGTTTTCATGGCTATTTTAGCGTGCCAAATATTATCAGATTTGTAGCATAGCAATGGAATGTCATGGGTTTTATTTAGATATAGTTGCTCGTAACCTTTAGAGGTGATGGAGTCAAATAAGGGTTCAATAAAACGTTCTGTAGGACCGATAATAGCGAGTTTTTTTTGCCTTAAATAGTGAGCAAATAAAACACGCATTTGTTGGTCTGTTAATGGACTAGAAAATTTTAAAAGGTATTCATATGTATTATTTAGTTTATATTTTTGTCTATCAACAATGATAAAACCAAGTTCAAGTTCTTCAGTAAAATCTATTTCGCTATGATGATCAAACAACCATAAATAAACGGTGTCAGCCGTTATATTTTTTAATGCATTTGAGGTTTGAATCACCACTTTTTGATTATTCATTTTTTCAATACTTGCGGTAATACCCACTTCTTTTTTACCTTGAGTTGTCATACCCATAATTGGATTAACAAATACTTTACAGGCAGAATCCAGCTTCTTTAGTTCACTGACTATTCGATTTTGATTGACTAAGGGTTTAGGTTCAGTTTTATCTACGGTAAACGCTGAAGCCTTACCTGCAATAATGCTTTTCTTTTTGTATGACGCTCTCTGTTGAGCATCTTCATAAACTTCATGATATAAACCTATGGTATATAGGTTTTGGTATTCAATAAGCTTTCGCTGGAAAAATTCTTTACCAGCAGCATCAATGTAATGTATGACATTGTTGTATTCAATAACCTCGCAATCAGCAAAAAGTGAACGCAAATCTATCGATTTTTTTGATTGTTGAGCAAGTTTTTTAATTTCATTTTTTACCGCAAGGTGCCGACTAGTGTTTTCATCAGGTAGGAGTTTTTTTACCAAATATTCTAATCTATCGTTGCTGGCATAAGGAACCAAACTTAATATTTGTTTTTCGAACCTTTGTAAGTGATCACTTATAACCCTACTCATTAATCATTGTACCTCACATGCTTAACATGTTCTTGAAAGTATAAACTTGAAAACCCATTAACTTTTAGCTTAATCTTAGTGCATATAGTTTAATAAAGGTTAAATAATTACACTTATCGCTATGAGTTAATTTGTAAAACAACTTTACAGATTTACTTATTCAATTTTTTCATGCTATCAGGAGATATAAAAGGCAGGTTTAATACACAATAAAGATAGGCGTAAATTGAAACTATTTACATTCGTTAATTTGATAATAAGTAAAGATATAACGCTCGGCATAGAGTGATTAGCTAAAAACACATAGATATATTGTTTAGCTCTCATATAAATTGTTAAAAAAATGAATTACTAATTATGTTCTCGTGTGAACTTTTAATTTATGACTTAGCTGCACTATTTCCAAATTTAAGCATCACAAATTTTTCTATGGAATTATAAATTTCACGGGGCAAAAATTTCAACCAAGCACAAGCCAACGTAATTATTGTCCTACTAGGTTCTTGAAAAATAATTCTATAATTACAGTATATTGCTCGATGAATAAGTTTGAAAGCATTAAGTTTACTCTCAGACTGTATAGCCCTTCTAGCTAAATACCTTAACTGATACGCTTTGGCCAAACTGTAAAACTTTTTGAAAAATTGAGGGTTTGAATCCTTGTTTAACATGACCGCATGCTGCCAACTTGCAAACTGCTTATCGACATCAGCAGATAAGCCTGTCTTGTTAACACGGTAATAAGTGAGCGGTTTTTCTATTCCTGCAAATTGCCATGACGTTGTTAAGGCTATTCGTGTCCATAATTCAATATCCTCCGATTGTCTCAGGGTTTCATTGAAATACATTTTTCTATATTTATCTTTTTTAACACCAAAGTAGCCGATTTGATCTAATAATGATCGTCTAATTACCGCTGAAGAACCATTGCCTACAGGGTTACGGCAAAAGATATGTTGTGTCGTTATATTGTTAAGTTTTGGAAATTGACCAACACCTAAAAGTCCCCCTTCTTCATTAATAAATAATGACGGGCAGTAACTAACGCCTACTTTAGGGTTCACTGATAAATGTTGTATATGTTTAGCTAGCTTATCTTTTGCCCAATAATCATCAGCATCAAGTAAAGCTACATATAAGCCACGAGCAATATCTATCCCTGTATTACGGGCCCCTGACAACCCCCTGTTTTTTTGATTAATAATTCGAATACGAGGATCTGTAAACATATTAACCTTAGTTAAAGTATCATCGAGACAGCCATCATCAACGAGGATAAGCTCGAAATGATGATAAGTCTGTTTAAGCACACTATTTATACTTTGTTCGATATATTTTCCAACGTTATACATGGGAATGATAACTGATACTACTGGAATTGGATTAACTTTCATGTGATTTCTTCCTGCCAAATAAAGTGCGTAAGTTAAAATTTAAGGGTTTAAAAACATTGCATAGATAAATAGGAATCAAGCAAAATAAACTACTAAGGAAAATAGCAACGGCAAATTCCATTGGCTCCTCAGGCATCAGAGTGAAAACTGTTATTAGAGAAATTAATAAACAAACCATTCGAGTAAATGTTTCATTATTGTATTGCTCTTTTGCCCTTTGAAAACAACAAACAATATCAATAATTAAATTAGGTAATGCGACTAAACATAATATTGTGATGATAGGCACTGCAGATAACCACTTTTCATCAAACAAAATGGGGACATAAACAGGAGCAATGAGGGCTTGAAAAACAAAGAAAAAACCGATGAATAAAGAAAGTATAAATATTTTCCTTTGCTGTCCTAGTAATTGCCCTTTTCTCTCTAATTTACACAAGTATGGATATAAAGCAGCAATGTAAACTTGGCTAATTGACCGGCTTAGTCCTACACCAGCATTTTTTGCAAAAGTGTAAAAACCAAAAAGATCAGGCGTTAATAACTTACCGGCAATAAAGGTGTCTGCATTAATGCGAATACCCCGTAAAAATTCAGTATTAAAAAGCTTTCCTGATGTTATTATCATTTGTTTGATGATTGTTTTATCAAAACCAACGCCATATGATTGAACGGGTGAAAACGAAAATAATAATAACCATAATATTGAAAAGGCTATTTTTCCTATCGCAACAGCAAAGATATCAGCACCTAATAAGGCCGCTAAAGCGATAGAAACGTTTTCAATAATGATACAAATACCATTTCTGATACTGAACCAACGCATTTTATTTTCCCGCTGCAATAAAAATATCTTTACACTAACCCAAGGGTAAAGAATATAGATGATTGCCATTGTTTTCAGTAATACCGCAATGTTTTCGTTGTCATAAAGTGAAGATAAAAAATCAGCAGAACTCCACTGTGCTATAGCAATCATTAAACAAATAGACCATTGAATAAAAATTCCACTCTTAGCAAATTTTTCCACTTGGTGCTGTTTGCAATTAATAATCTGGCTGCCTACCCCCGCTCTTAGTAACAGTGCAAATACATCATGAAATGCCAAGGCTAACATCGCGGTGCCATAAGATATTGGAGATAATTGCGCAGCTAATACCACAATAGTGAAAATTCGAGATATTTTGGCAACAAACTCCGCAGTCAATAACCAGAAAGTATTTGATAACAGATCGATAACAGAATTGAATTGTGTTTTAAAATAAAATATCAATTGCATTAGAACACTCCTAAATTGTCATCGCTATCTAGTGAACAATTACTTCAAGTTTCGTTCCAACATTAAATATACTTTAATTTATTGATTATTATGTGAATTATATTTTTAGAAAGTGTAGTGTTTGTAATTATTTGCAGTATGAAAATAATTACAAACATTTTGCAAATTAATAATGGTTTATTCTGATGGTAATGTTTCCCATTGCTGAATTTTTCGGTAAAGCGTTGACGGGCTAACACCTAATTCGCTGGCTGCTTTTACAATATTGTCTTCACACAGCGCTATCGCTTGTTCTATCGCATGTTTTTCAACATTAGCTAATGTAACGATTGTTTTAGGCGATATTGATATACCTTGAACTTGGAAATTTTGATTGTTTTGGACGTCTAAAGGCGTCATAGTTTGCTGGTGAGCATTCAAGCTTGAATCGATTACTTTTGCTTGTTGGCCAAGTTGTTGAGAAATAACTGTCTCTGATATCAATGGACCTTCAGACATAATTGTTGAGCTATGAATCACATTTTGTAATTGTCGAACATTACCTGGCCAATAGTATGACTTAATTAAATTTTCTGCACCCGTTGAAAACCCAGCCAATACCTTTCCTTCAACTTCACAAAATTGACTTAAAAAATGCTCAGCTAACTTAACAATATCATTACCTCGTTCATTTAAAGCAGGTAATGATATGGAAATTACATTCAATCGGTAAAAAAGATCTTCACGTAATTTTTTTTCATTAATGGCTATTTTTGGCTCTCTATTCGTTGCACTAATAAAGCGAATATCTACCTTCTCTTCCTTACCGCTACCGACTTTTTGAAAGCACCCTGTTTGAATAAAGCGTAATAATTTAGCTTGTAATCTAATATCCATCTCACCAATTTCATCTAGAAATAGGCTTCCTCCATTGGCCAGTGTCGCAGCTCCATCTCTATTAGAAACTGCACCCGAAAATGCTCCTTTGATATGACCAAAAATTTCTGACTCCATCAATTCTGATGGAATCGCTGCACAGTTAAGCGCAACAAATGGACGATGTTGTCTTTTGCTTAATCGATGAATCGCTTGTGCCGCAACCTCTTTACCCGAGCCACTTGGCCCAGTAATAAAAACAGAAGCACAGCTGGGAGCGCTTTGTTCAATACAAGAATAAACAAATTGCATCGGAATTGAATCGCCAATAAATCCTTCAAATTTAGCTTTATGATATATCTGGTATTGATCAATCGTTCTTCGCATTAACGTACGTTCAGCTAAGATATGCTGAAGCTGTAATGCTTGCTTTAATTTTACAATGAGGTCGAAGTTATCCCAAGGCTTGTGTAAAAATCCCCATATATGCCCTAAATTAATCGAATTAAGCACGGTGTCCATATTGTCGCAACTTGTTAAAACAATACGGACTGTCTCAGGTGAAATCTGAGCAACCTGTTCAAGTAATAGATTACCATTCATATTCGGCATGTTTATATCAGAGACGATAACATCAACATGACAGCTATTAATGATTTCAAGGGCATCTAAACCACTAGGAGCTGTTAGTATAGTAGCATCGACTTTACTCGAAATCCGTTCAAGAGATCTCAAGATAGCGGGTTCATCGTCTACAAATAAAATGATAGATTTATTCAAATTTTGCATCTTTTCCCTTAATAGTAAACACTATAAATACAACGAATGCACAATAAATAAGTCAACATAATTTGATTTATTTGAATAATTTATTTAGTCATAATATAAAATTTAATGTATCTCGTAAAAAATTACAAATATTGCTATATAAAACTTTTATCTTAATTTTATAAATATCGGTGATTTTTGAATAAATATCAACTATACCTACAATAAGTACTGGTGTTTAAAATCAGGTAAACAGATAAATACAAAACATCATCGTTTTAGTCAGCTATATTGAAGGCTAACTACGTTTAACCATTTTATATATAAGGATAAATTATGCTAGAGAGCAGTACTAATAAATCTTTATACTCAGACATGACCATTTTATGTGTTGATGATGAGAGAATTATTTTACGGACGATACAAAGACTATTTCATCGTAAACCTTATAATGTAATCATTGCCAGCAATGCCCTGAGTGCATTAGAAATTTTAGAAAAAACAACAATTGATGTCATTATTTCTGACATGAGAATGCCTGAAATGGATGGTACAACATTGTTAGAGAAAATTGCTACATCCTACCCTGAAACCTACCGAATTGTATTGAGTGGTTTCGCTGATTTTGAATCAACAGTAGCAGCGATTAATTTAGGTAAAGTCAATAGATTCATCAATAAACCCTGGAACAATGAAGACCTTATTAATGCAGTAGAAGAAGGCTTAGAAATAATTCGACTGAAAAAAGAAAACTATAATTTAAAGATTAACATTCAATACAAAAATAAGTTACTTCATAATATAAATCATGATTTAGAAGAACAAATCAATTTACGTACAAAACAAATTAGAGCTTCTTTATTAATAAATGAACAAAATAATAAAGCCTGCGAAAAAATGTTATTTAATTTCATTGCTATAGATCCTTACCTCAGTGGAAGCTTTGCAAAAAAAGTGGGGCAATTAGCTGGCCAATTAGGCAATCAACTTAACCTTGAAAAAGAAGCAATACGTGATATACGTTTAGCAGGCTTTCTTAATGAAATTGGTATGTTAGGGTTAGACCCTATCCTGTGTAGAACGCCTTATAATTCACTTAATTTCGCACAAAGAAAACAATTCGTATCACAAGGGGCTATTGCACAACAAATACTTTCTCCAG
>JASDWX010000134.1:0-8907 GCA_041890515.1 Alteromonadaceae bacterium | reverse complement strand
AAATAACGTAAAAGCGATATTAACCTATCAATATTCTGCGCTTGAACGTATTGCTGAAAAAGCAAATGATGAAATATTATTAGCGTGTAAAATAATTATTATCGCAAGAGATTACTGGCGATTTGCTTATGGAAAGATTGACGTTAATAAAATGGAGCCTAAGCAAATATTTCTAGCGTTTAATAAATCAAGGGGTATAAAGTATGCCGCGGAAATATTAGACATCTTAATTGATAAACCTGAATTGATCAAAGATAACATTACAGAAAAAGGGGTAAGTACTCCTGAACTCCTGCCTGGAATGATGTTAAAAAACAGCTTGTTTTCGACTAGTCATTTACTCATTTTGGCGGAAGGACATGAGTTTACAGAACACTCAATTGATAAACTTATTGAGTACGAAATAAATCAAAAACATCAATTTGTTATTATTATTGAGTAATGATCCCCAAGATTTAAGGAATTTAATATGCAAGGTTCTATATTTACCTCATTTTCAGAAATGGTCATTGAAGAAATGGGCATGCCATTATGGAATCAGTTACTCGATAAAGTAAATCCACCTTCGAAGGGGATTTATACAAATGGCATGCAATATGATGATTCTGAAATCATGGTATTTATAGCTGAACTATCCATTCTAACGCAAGTGGATACCCCAACACTATTAAGAAATTTTGGAGAATATCTGTTTATTGATTTATTCAACAATAACCGGGCATCTTTATCATATCTTGATAATTTAAAGGACTTTTTGAAAGGTATTGATCATGTTGTTCATAAAGAAGTAAGGCGTTTATACCCGGATGCCTATGTACCCACATTTAAGGTAAGTGAAACACCCAATGGTGATTTAATTATGCTCTATCAATCAAAACGTAAGTTATGCCACCTTTCTGAGGGGTTAATTACAGGTGCGGCTAAACACTTTGATGAATCGATATCGATTCATCACCCTGAATGCATGCATGACGGTGCAGCACAATGTAAATTAGTGATATCTTTCGAGGCTTAATATGAATCAAGTAGGCACTTATAAAGTGGCATATATTCGTGAGAAAAAGGCGCGACAGTTAGCTGAACAATTACTCGCAGATAAAACACGAGAGCTTTATGATAATATTGTAGATCTTAAAAAGGTTTTTTCAGAATTAAATACAACGCAGGCACAATTGATACAGTCGGAAAAGATGGCGTCACTAGGTCAACTCACTGCAGGTATAGCCCATGAAATTAATAACCCTATCGCTTATTGTTACAGTAATCTATTTTGCTTATCTGACAATATAAACGA
Organism: Alteromonadaceae bacterium; assembly: GCA_041890515.1. Classification (GTDB taxonomy): domain Bacteria; phylum Pseudomonadota; class Gammaproteobacteria; order Enterobacterales; family Alteromonadaceae; genus Colwellia_A. The sequence goes on along the minus strand of JASDWX010000134.1, from coordinate 7,613 downwards.
AATTTTTACGCTCGACCAAATGATAAAAGCACACGATCCCACTAAAGACAACGCTGAAATACTGTTAGCGCAATACAAAACTTTACGTAAAGAAATTGATGCCGACTATTTAATATCAGACACACCTTCCTTACTCGTTGATACCATAGAAGGTATCGAACGCGTAAAACATATCATCGAAAACTTGAAGAAGGTGTCCTTTAAAGGTGACGATATGCTTACTGCTTGCAGTATAAATGACTGTATAAACGAATGTTTAAAAACGTTCGCTAATGAACTTAAATATACAATTGATATTAACCTAGAGTTATCTGATTGCGATGATATATTAGGTCAGTCGTCTGATTTACATCAAGTGTTTATAAATTTATTTATGAACTCGTCATATGCCTGTGGCACTAACGGACTGTTAACGATTAAAACGCTACAAGAAAAAGACAACATTATTGTTTTTGTTAAAGATAATGGTAAAGGTATTAGTGAAGAAAACATCTCAAAAATATTTGACCCCTTCTATACTAGTAAGCCAATTGGAGAAGGTACAGGCTTAGGTTTACCTATTTCCTATGGGATTATTCAAAAACATAATGGTAAAATTGAAGTTACCAGTAAAGTTGATGTAGGGACGTGTTTTAAAATCACCCTGCCGCTCGCAAAAATTTAATAGATTCATGTGATGAATTCGATGATTAAATACAAACTAATTTTAGAGCCCATACCTGAAGCTCCCCCCCTTGCTTTATGGACAAAACACACCAAAATCATATCGATTATCTCTCTGTAATTCAAAGTTCAGTGCTTATCAGAGAGATTAATTCATTTGTATTCTTCATCTAAAACACGCGGTAGCACACGCGAGGTATGTAATACTAAAAGTAAATAAATGAACATTTTATAACGTATAAAAGTCATAGCGAGATCGCTAAAATTTAGTAAATATAAAAATAATAACTTGTTAATTGAGACCAAAGTAACTATACGATAAACCACTATAAAATATGAACTTATTTGACATTAACAATATTAATTTCGCAATATGCGAAGCAATCAAAAAAATGTATGGATTGCTTGTCATTATCGTCTTATTAATAAAAGCTTAGCCCTTTAATTACGGGGTTTTTTAATAATGGAGCAATTTTTGCTAGTTGTTTAGCTTTCAGCTTTTAACATTCAGTAAAGACAAATGCATGATTAACCGATTAATAATAAAGGTGGCATTTATGTCGTGTAAAACATTAGTACTAAGCATTGCGTTAAACGGGTACCAATGGATGTATAGAAAAGAACTTGGTACACACAAAAAGTATGCTCAAAAACAAGGTTATAACCACCAAGCAGTTACTCGTCCTTATATTTCAGCATTAGGAGTAGAATGCTGCTGGCTCAAATTAACATTGATGCGAACAGCTTTATTATCAGGTTATGACACTGTTATATTTTTAGATGCTGACACTGTAGTTAATGCTGATTGCCCAGCCTTATCTTCCGTATTGGAAAATGATAAACATATCTACATGGCAAAAGGATATTCTCAGCGATTTAATTCAGGGGTACTTATCGCCAAAAATAATGAACATGCTATTTCATGGATCACTCGTGTTCTTGACTTTAGATTAAGCAAAGTACAAAAAGAGAATGATGTTGGTTGGGGTGAAAATGGTCATATTATCGAATTAAGTAAAGGGATAAGTTTTATAAAAGAACTTGATCAAAAATGGAATAATACTTTCGACAACCATTTAGAAGATTATATTCGTCATAGTAACTGTGGCCCGATGCGTACAGACTTCCTTCATAACTTTTTTCATAAAAGTATATTTTGTCTATCTGCCAGAATATTAGCCTTTATTAATCGACATCAGTTGATCTCTGATAAAAAGTATAGTGAAGATGTTCTGTCTCGTGAGACAAAGATTATTTTATCTCTCTATCCAAAAATCACCTGCCAATAGAAATTTAACATTCATTGCAAAATGAAAATATAATTTTTATTTTGCAATATTAATACCCAACCGTTTATCATTACAAAAAAAAGTATCGCTAAAAACACTTTGATTACAACAATTTAAAATAAAAAACCAGGTTGGCACAGCTTAAGCAACGTAAAGATTAACTAATAATGATTTAGGTTAACTGAAATGATAAACACTAAACTTTCACTTCAAAACATGACCCAAACGTTTAAGTATTCCGATTCTCCTCAGCATCAATACACTGGGACCTTCATTGACCGCCCTGTCGTTATTTTACTCATATTAATACTATTACCCTGCTTCGTTATAAATGCAATGTTAGCTTTAATCAGTAAAAAAAGTTTATTTTCAATCAAACAAAAGACAGATGCTTTAAACCGTAAAATAATGTTACGCAGATTTAGTTGTGGGATTTGGGTGAAAACGGCTGTTCTGTTTGATATTTACTCAGGCAATATTTCATTTTGTGGTATCCCATTAAATCACAGGCTAACACCTAATATACAGTCCAGAGTGATGAACCAAATAAAATGTAAAGCTGGCATTTTTAGTTTGTATGATTTACACCTTAAAACAGGTTTAACGGTCATGACTAAAGAGCAATTACTTGAACAGCAACTCAATGGCAACGTAATAGATTATTTAGCCCTTTTGATTAAAAGTTTTATGGCTGTTGTTCTTTATGGACCAGCCATAAAGACATTAAAGAAGGCTGAAGTCTTATCTTTATTTGGTTTGAGTGTAAAAAACACTTCAATGAAAGAAGCTGTTGATTGGATAACACATAGCCATACAAGCAATAAATCGACGCAAATAGGTTTCTTTATCAACGTACATTCAATTAATTTGTCAATTAGCGATCCTAACTTCTTTAAACAATTATCTAAAGCAAATTTTTTATTTGCAGAAGGATCAGGCATGAGGTTAGCGGCTAAAAAGGCGGGGTTCCTGCTTAATGGCAACAATAATGGTACTGACATGTTACCTCACCTTTGTAAAATTTGTGTTGAAAGTGAACAATCTCTATATTTTTTCGGCGCTAAACCTGGTGTCGCAGCAAAAGCGGCAAAGACATTATGTGATCAATACTCGGGGCTTAACATTGCTGGTACTGAACACGGTTATAACGAACATAAAACCTCAGAACAAATTATTGAAGCAATCAATAATAGTGGTTGCGACGTTTTATTAGTGGCTATGGGGTCTCCTGTTCAAGAGAAATGGTTACTCGAACATCAAAACAAGTTGCACTGTAAAACAGCATTAGCGGTCGGTGGACTATTTGACTTTTACTCGGGGAATATCTCACGTTCTCCTCTATGGTTAAGAGAAATAGGTATGGAGTGGCTTTGGAGATTAATGCAAGAACCGCGTAATAAGTTCAACCGTTATGTCATAGGAAATCCGCTTTTCTTATATAGAACTTTCTTTCTCGATTTAGTGAATACAGGAGAAAAATAATGACCATCCACATCCTACAAAATTTTAAGAACAACACTTTCTTTAGCCGTACTAACAAAAAGATACTTAAAAATCATGAATATAATGGGATCCCCGTAATGTTACAAAAAATGGCAGCATTAATAACGATTTTATTAATGAGCCCTTTGTTACTATTAGTCTTTTTTCTGATTAAAATCGAAAGTTCGGGTAGTGCTTTATTTTCTCAAACAAGGGTGGGTGAAAATGGCCGACATTTTAAAATGTATAAATTTCGTTCTATGTATATATCATCTGACCCTAAATACAAAGAGCCAGATCCTACAAAAAGTTCTCGTGAAGGCGTTTGTAAAAAGTATATTAATGATACGAGAATTACCAATGTGGGACAATTTATCAGAAAATATTCAATAGATGAGATCCCACAATTATTTAATATTCTTAGAGGCGATATGTGTTTGGTGGGACCTAGACCGGCTTTATCTATTGAAGCTTATGAATATGATCGTTTCATTCAACCACGATTATTTACCAAGCCAGGATTAACTGGGTTATGGCAAATTTCTGGAAGAGCTGATACTAATTTTGAACAACAGTTACAACTAGATAAAACTTACATTAAGCAACAAAGCTTTTTAATGGATTGTAAAATAATAGCACTCACCATTCCTGCAGTGTTAAGTGGTAAAGGTGCTTATTGATCATAACAACAAATATGCTTTTGCTATTTCATAAGCCCGTAAGTCATGTGAGTTAATTATTGAGACTTTTTTAATACAATTTAATGATATATGGCATTTTGCAAAATAAATAATTATTATTGCATATTGCAAAAATCACTCATAACACCCCAAACTAGAATAAAAAAAACCATTAAATACAATAACTAAAAATAAAGTATCAATTGGTACGTTAAGTGCAAATAATATTTATAATGAGTTAATGTCGTCGTGGAGTATTTTATGCCGTTTCGCAATAATAAAAATCACACTGTGCTTCCAATGCTTTTTGCGTTGCTGGGATCTTTATTTTTACAAGGTTGTGCTCATCATTCATCAGAAGATATTGACAAATCTGCTGTAAGGTTTTATGGCACACCCGCTGAAAATGGTGATGACTTTATTCATGAGCAGGCTCCCAACACCTTATACTCCGATGGATTAAATTGCACCAGATTTCAAAACATGGGCGCTGCATTAAATTATAGGACCGACAAACCATTAAATTTTAACACGACAAATATGAAGGCATCTGGTGAGAATGATCCTATTCTAGCTCAAGGTTTATTACTAAGCCCTGGAGATTTAGTCGAAGTACTTATTGAAGACGGTGATGGTTTTAATGGCCGTTACATTGTTGATAACGCCGGCTATGTAAAAATACCGCTAATAGGTATTGTTGAAGCGGGTGGTGCCACCACCGATAAATTAGAAACTAAAATTGAATTAGCACTCGTTAAAGCAGAAATATTTAACCCCTCAAGCGCAAGTGTAACTATTCATGTATTAAATTGGTCGACTATTGAAGTATCAGTGTCTGGTGCTGTTTTTCAACCCGGCACTTTTTTTATAAATAAAAAGGTCGGTCTTGCTATAAATCCAGAAATTTTAGATGCTTACGGTGACTATTCAACAACTCGTTTATTATCAGAAGCCCTTAGCTCAGCTTCAGGTATTAGACCAGACGCAAAATTAGATCAAATTATTTTATTACGTAAAGGCTGGCAAGTACAGATAGACATGACAGGTATGCTAACAGGTGAATTAGTGAAAGATTATCCACTCGTTGCAGGTGATAGAGTAGTCGTTCCAAGTACCGGTTGTTTTCAATCACATTTAGTACGACCTAGCCAAATAACACCTAAAGGGTTTCGTGTCTTTATGTCTAACCTCATTGATTCAGCCAGTGATAATGCAAGTGCAGCGGTTGGACGTTATTCGACTAATCTGCCTTATGGTACACGTCTACTTCAAGCAGCTGTTTCTGCAAATTGTGTTGGTGGCAAAGATTGGACAAATGCTCCTCGTAGAATAGTACTTGCTAGTAAAAACCCTATCACCGGGGAAACACAAGTTATTGAACGCTCTGTTGAAGAACTAATGACTATGCCAAATAAAGGCAATATAAACCCTTACTTGATGCCTAATGATGCTGTGGCTTGCTACGACTCGGATATTACAAACTATCGAGATATTGCAAAAACACTTGTTGACCTTATCCTTCCTTTTAAATTGTTATAGGTGATTTATGAAATACCCTATTGTTACCTTAACGAAATATGGCCTTTTTAGGGCGAAGATATATATTATTTTAAAACGCCCATACCTAGTTGTCGCTTTAGCTTCTTACTTAGTTGTTGCCCTACTCATCTTACTTTACTTAAATAAAGATCCTTTATTTACAAGTGATATGGAAATGGTTTTACCCGGTACAGGGAGTAGTAATAGTGTATCACTGGATAATGTTGGACAAATTGTCTCACAAACGAGTACCCCCTTTACCGGTGGAAGCTTTAATCCTCGAGTTAATTATAAAGAAATGTTATCTAGCAGAGGTGTTAGAGCACGTGCGGCAAAAAAGCTGCACATTTCACTTGAGGAACTTGGTAAGCCTAAAATTAAACTCACTGAGCAGACATCAATTATTTCGTTATCTATGAGTGCTAATGATCAAGGCGGCGCACAAGCAAAGACCTTTGCTTTATATGAAGCATTACAGGATGAGCTGAGCAATTTAAGGGCTGACGAAGTGTTACGCCGCGATAAAAGTACTAACTACGTGCTAGACCAATATCGAGAAAGAATGAACATAACACGTAATGCCATTGTTGATTTTCAACAGCGCTCTATTGTAGTTTCAACCAACCAAATGGACCAACTCGTTAGGACACTTTCAGGGATTAAAGAAAAACGACTTTATGTGAAAGCAGAAGCTAAACAATTACAAGAATATATTTATCAATTAAGTGACGAACTTGGTGTTTCTCCCAGACTAGCAGGTCAAGCATTTGCCCTTCAATCAGATGTTGAATTTAGAGCTTATATGACTGAGTTAAAAGAAAGCATTACCCAACTCACTGAATACAGTTCTCGCTGGGGTGTTAATCACCCAAAAGTTAAAACACAACAAAAAAGAGTAAACTTTACCCGTATTGCGATTAATGAAAGGAGTAGTGAAATGTATGGAGTAAATTCAAGTGAAATTTTCAACTCATTAAACTTAGATTTGAATCCAAAACGTGCTGAATTATTCGCTGACTTAATTGACGCTTACGCAAAACATAAAGGTCAAAATTCAATGTTCATTGACCTAGGACAATCTATGGTTCACTTGGGTGACCAATTAAAAATTTATTCACGAGAAATAGTCGAGTTAGAGCGTTTGCAAAGGGAATTTAATATGGCAGAAGCTATTTTTACCTCTGCAGCAGCAAGGCTTGAAGCAAGTAAAGCTGATATTTTTGCTTCCTACCCTGTATTACAGATGTTAGCCTCTCCGTCTTATCCGATGAAACAAGATAGCCTCAGAAATATCATTGCCTTAATTGCTGCAATCGTTGGATTTGTATTTATTACCTTGGGGTTATTAGTCTTATCACAACGAAACAGGTTAATTGGTGTTTTACTGAAGAAAACCTAGTGAGGTTTTATCAAAAGACTAGCTGCTTTATCAGACAATCAGGTTAGGTCATTATACATTCAGTGGCAATTGAGTAAGTCGCTGCATTTAGTTTCAGGAGGTAAAGTTTAGCATGCAATCTTAAATTATTGATCATTATCATGCTTGTTTTAACGATCGTATTTATTACATTTATTTTTAACAATTATTCCTTCTCTGTTTATTGATTATTTCTCAACAATAATTAATTGCAAAATGAAAATTCATTACTACTTTGCAACTACTTTATCATCCCCCCCCCTCATAAAAATAAATTTTTACAATTAAAATCAAGGGCTTGTTGTGGAATACTTTTATGGCACAGTTTAAGCAAAGTAGTATTTACAACAATACATTATTGCATTATATATTACAGACTAAAAACTACTAGGCCTTTAACTCCAGACTTTATATTCATAATATTGGACTATTTAACTGATGCAATCACCACACCCTATCGCAAGTTCTACCGAAGAAAAAATGATCTGGTTTGGGTTAACATTCACTTATCCTTTCTTTTTTTTGGGTGGACTGTACATAGTA
>JASDWX010000133.1:0-36282 GCA_041890515.1 Alteromonadaceae bacterium | reverse complement strand
AAACCGGTCAAGTTAATTGTCGCGAGCCGGCCAAGCTAATTGTCGCCTAATAAAAAAGTTTGCTTTGAGGATGATTAATTGCTTTTTTATAGGACACAATAGCGTTATCAAACTGTTTTAGTTCAGTATAGTAAACGCCATGGTTTGCAATATAAGTAATGTAATTTGAACTATTGTCAAACTGTTGTGATATTGCTAAAGGCCTCTCAAGGTATTTTAATGCAGCAATAAAGTCTTTTTGCGCCCAACTTATTAAGGATAAGTTATTGAGCGTGGCAGTTATCCCTTTTAAGGCATTTAGCTCTTCAAATAAATGTAAACTCGTAAAAAAATATTTTTGGGCATTGTCATAGTCACCCATAGAAAAGTAAGAAATACCTGCAAGATTGTTTAATTCGGCAATGTCTAGTTCAGTGATATAAATCTGACCATTTATAATTGATTCTTTTTTTTGGGATTTTATATTTTTAATTTTATGAAAGGAGTCTAAGACAATTTTAAGTGCAGCTATGTGTTTCTGCTCATTTTGTAAAGCATGAATGTGGCCATTATTTGCTAATATTTTTAGTGCCTGTTGGGATTTTTCAGAACTGATTAGGCTAAGAGCCTGATTATATTTTATTTGCCATTTACGACTTTCAGTTTTTCCCACCTTTAACTTTGCGCTGTTGTGTAAACGACTAATTATTAATGCATTGTATAGTGGGTTTTTAAACGATACCGCTTGATTTAGTAACTGATTTAAAAGTTTGTCTTTTTTTTGGTGAGGCATGGCATCATCGCTGCGTATATCTTGGTAGCGTTTATATATGTCTTGTTCGGTATTACTCTTTGCAGCGAGAGAAGCAAATATTATAAAATATAATATAAAAAATAATAAGAAAGGATATTTGATTGGGTGTATTGAATTAGATAGCGTCAAATTCTTCCTGTCAGGTATTATTTATTAGAATGAATATATTATAGTTTATATTTTCATTACTTCACCTAACAGGGGAATATTAGGCACTAATGTACAGAATAATTAATTATTATATTTTTTATAGTCGCTTTTATTTTTAGTCATTAGCAAGAATTTGCTAATAAAAGTTGGCAGGGGTGGAGAGATTCGAACTCCCAACCATCGGTTTTGGAGACCGCTGTTCTACCATTGGAACTACACCCCTGCAACGGATTCGAATTATACCCAAGCCATTACAAAGGTAAAGCGCTAAAGTGAAATAAAATGAAAAAAACATCTGTTCGCTCAAAATATCAACATTGCGCTTGTTAAATTGTCACTTATGATGTTTTTTATGACGAAAAAAATTAATACATTAGTTATTACAAAAACGTAGGGCTACCGGATAAGGAAATACGTCTTCAAAATTACCCGCAGCGACATTTCTCTGACACTCCTGCCAAAAACTGGCTTCTAATAGGTCAGCATGATGAAGGAGAAAAGCATTCCTATACTTAGTATTAGCTAAAGCAAAAGTGGCAATTTCCTCTGGAAACATATCACCAGGTGCAACGGAATACCAAGGTTCAGCGGCATAAATTTGTTCTTCAGTAATTGCTTCTGGTTTTATGCGAAAATTAACTTCGTCCATATACGTTATTTCATCATAATCATAAAAAATAACGCGTCCGTGACGTGTAACACCAAAGTTTTTCAATAACATATCCCCTGGAAAAATATTGGCAGCAATGAGCTGTTTTATCGCTCGACCATATCCGTACATGGCTTCTTCAATTTCACTATCGCTGGCTTTAGCTAGATATAAATTAAGAGGCGTCATGCGGCGTTCAATGTATAAATGTTTGATAATGATTAACTCGCCTTCAAAACGAATTATAGATTGAGCAACACTGAGCAGTTCATTTAAAAGTGCTTCACTAAAGCGATCTTTTGGAAATGCAACTTCAGAATATTCCATGGTATCAGCCATTCGGCCAACCCTGTCGTGTAATTTTACTAAGCGATATTTACCTTTGACGTCTTGCTTCGTCATGTTTTTACTGGGGGCGAACTTGTCTTTTATAATTTTGAATACATAAGGGTAAGAAGGTAATGTAAATACCGACATCACCATGCCTTTAATACCTGCTGCTAATTCAAACTTATCGTCACTAGCGTCAAGGTGATTAAGGAAATCACGATAAAATTGTGTTTTACCTTGTTTATGAAAACCAATCGCAGAGTATAAGTCAGCTAAGGTTTTATGAGGAATTAAGCGCTTTAAAAACTGGACTAATGCAAATGGATGCTGACAATCAACAAAGAAATACGCACGGGCAAAACCAAAAACTACGGCCATCTTGGTACCTTCGGTTAGGAGTGCATCAATATATATGCCCGCTTCATCACTTTCTTTCTCATTATTAAGAATAGGGACAATAAAGGGTGTTTCTCCAGCAGGAGATATAACGCGGCCAATAATATAGGCACCTTTGTTACGATAAAATATAAAGTCGAGAATATCAAATTTCAATTCGCTGAGTTTATAACGTGTTTTATGCGCATTTTGACGGAACGACTTTATGAGACTTTTGATATCTCTTTCCAAGTCAACAAAGGGTAAATTAAAATTAGCCTTACTCATGATAGCTGCAATGGTTTGCTGAAGGCCTAATTCACTTGGAGAGTAACGAGTATAAATAATATGACTTGAAATGTTCTTTATTTGTTCAACGTTACTTTTTACAAAAATAAAAGCATTGTGATAATACTTACGTTCAAACAAATGACAAAAAATAGAATTATAAAAGCTTTCCGCCAGTTCAGGCTGATTGTGTTCTTTTAATAACCCCATATAACTTACCTTGACGCTTTGCCATAAAATTTCGTCAAGTTCAGAAATAAAAAAGTCTTTTTTAATCGTTTTAAGTGTCTCTTCTACACGTTTATCATAAAAGTCTGTTCTAGCCCTGGCTGCATCTTGCACGGATTGCCACTGACATAGTTCAAAGCGTTGCTTGGCTGACTGGGTGATTTCACTAAAAAGGTAAATATGACGTTCAAAGCCGTTAAGGATGGTTTTGGCGATAGCAAAAGCAATATTATTCATGATATTTTTCAACTAAAAATTTATTGATAATTTTAGCATACGATAAATTGTCAATAAGGGGAGATAAAGTTTCCAATATGATGATTATAAACAAGGTAAATACTTACCCAATTTTTATTTATCCTACATTCGTCTTTTATTACCGCTGTATGGGCGTTATTACTTGCTATTGTTAGCGCTGAACACTAAAATTACGCGTTTTTTATTCCTTAAAATAGTAGTTGAAATTGGTATACACATGCGCGTAGCTGACTTTTCTTTTGATTTACCCGAAGAACTTATTGCCCGATATCCGAAACCGGATCGTACTTCAAGTCGTTTAATGTCTGTTGAAGGTAACAGTGGTGAAATCTTAGATCTTGGATTTACTGATATTGTTGACCAATTCAATGCAGGCGATTTACTCATTTTTAATAATACCCGTGTTATACCTGCACGTATGTTTGGACAAAAAGAAAGTGGCGGAAAGATTGAAGTGTTGGTTGAAAGAATCATCGATGATAAGCGCTTCCTTGCACATGTGCGTGCGAGCAAAGCACTTAAAGTGGGTAATCAAATCACACTAGAAGAAAAAGTTTCAGCCACTATGTTAGGCCGTCATGGTGCTTTGTTTGAAATTGAAATACAGGGTGATCAATCCGTACTTTCAATGCTCGAAGAAATAGGGCATATGCCTTTACCGCCTTATATTGACCGTCCTGATGAAGATAGCGATCGAGAAAGGTATCAAACGGTTTATAATGAAAAACCAGGAGCAGTTGCTGCCCCTACTGCGGGTTTACATTTTGATGAAAATTTATTAGATAAAATGAAAGTGAAGGGCATTGAGTTCGCTTTTATCACATTGCATGTTGGGGCCGGTACTTTTCAACCGGTAAAAGTGGATGAAATAGCTGACCACGTTATGCACTCTGAATATGTTGAAGTGTCAAATGAAGTTGTTCAACAAATAGCAAAGACCAAAGCTAAAGGCGGACGTGTTATCGCTGTTGGAACAACATCCGTTCGGTCAATAGAAAGTGCCGCTAAGGTTGCCAAAGAAAAACAATTGCCGCTTGCTGAATTTTATGGTGACACGGATATTTTTATTACCCCTGGTTACAAGTTTCAAGTCATAGATGCGTTAATCACAAATTTTCATTTATCAGAGTCAACGTTATTGATGCTAGTCAGCGCGTTTTCAGGTTACGAACATATGATGAAAGCTTATCAACATGCGGTGAAAGAAAAATATAGATTTTTCAGTTATGGCGATGCGATGCTATTAACGAAGAAAACCCCATAAGAAAACTGAGATAAAAGCAAAATAGAAATTAAGATTTAGAGCTGTAGTTAGCTTTAATAAGACAAACATTTATTTACTATAAACAACCGCTAGCCTGTTTCGCTAGAGGGTTTGGAGAAAGTCTGAAATGACAGATAAAACAACAGAACAAGTGACTCCGTCAGCAAAAAGTAAAATGAAGTATGAGCTATTTAATACTGATGGCAAAGCACGTCGAGGACGTTTAACGTTTGATCGTGGTACCGTAGAAACGCCTGCTTTTATGCCGGTTGGAACTTATGGCACGGTTAAAGGCATGAAAATGGGAGAAGTTGAAGCAACGGGTGCTGAAATTATTCTTGGTAATACATTTCATCTCATGCTTCGCCCAGGCACTGAAATTATTGAACAATTTGGTGGATTACATAACTTCATCAATTGGAACAAGCCGATTCTCACCGACTCAGGTGGCTTTCAGGTTTTTAGTTTAGGTAAAATGCGTAAAATCACCGAAGAAGGTGTTAGATTTAACTCGCCTATTAATGGTGATAAAATCATGCTTACACCTGAACGTTCAATGGAAGTGCAACGTAGTTTAGATTCAGATGTTGTCATGATATTTGACGAATGTACGCCTTACCCTGCGACACATGAAGAATCAAAAAGCTCAATGGAGTTATCACTTCGCTGGGCACAGCGCTCTAAAGATGCTCATGGTGATAATACTTCTGCTTTATTTGGTATTGTACAAGGTGGCATGTATGAAGATTTACGTGAAGTCTCAGTTAACGGCCTAAAAGCTATTGAATTTGACGGTTATGCGATTGGCGGTTTATCAGTAGGTGAGCCTAAAGAAGATATGATACGTATTCTTGATCACACCGCCCCCTTGATCCCAGAAAATAAGCCCCGATATCTTATGGGTGTTGGAAAGCCTGAAGATCTTGTTGAAGGTGTTCGCCGTGGTATCGACATGTTTGATTGTGTCATGCCAACGCGCAATGCGCGAAATGGTCACTTATTTGTTACCAATGGTGTTATTAAAATACGTAATGCCAGTCATAAAACGGACACAAGTCCATTAGACAGTGAATGTGATTGCTATACGTGTAAAAACTATTCACGTGCCTATTTGCACCATTTAGACAAGTGTAATGAAATATTGGGTTCACAATTAAATACACTACATAACTTACATTTTTATCAGCGAGTTATGAAAGGATTGCGTACCGCTATAGAGCAAGGTAAATTAGACCACTTTGTTAGCGAATTTTATGCGCTACGCGATTTACCTGTTCCAGAATTAAAATAGAAAAGAATCATCCATTTATTAACAATAAAAATCAGAGGAAATTATGAGTTTATTTATCAGTGAAGCACACGCAGCATCAGGCGCACCAGCAGGTGCCGATGGCACATCAATGTTGATCATGTTAGCCGTTTTTGGTTTAGTTTTTTACTTTATGATTTACCGCCCGCAAGCTAAGCGTGTAAAAGAGCATAAAGGATTAATGTCAGAATTATCAAAAGGCGATGAAGTATTAACGCAAGGCGGTATTGTTGGTAAAATAGTGAAAGTTTCAGATGAAAAAGACTTTATCGTAGTCAGTGTTGCTGAAGGCACTGAAGTAGTGCTTCAAAAAGCTGCGATTAATGCAGTGCTGCCTAAAGGCACAATGAAGTCATTGTAATTGTAAGTAAAGTTAGGTTAGCTCTTGGTATGAATGTTTCACACCATTACTAACCTATTTTGTCTTAAAAAAATGTCAATAAAAAGGATGAACTTGTGTTAAACAAATACCCCTTATGGTAAACACTGATGGTGCTATTTATAGTCGCCTTTGGTGCTTTGTTTGCTTTGCCTAATATATACGGTAAAGATCCAGCGGTACAAATTTCAGGTCTACGTGGGGTGGAAGTTAATCTTGCGTCACTTGATGTCGTAAAAAGTCAATTAACTGCTGGGAATATTTCATTTTTAAGTATTGTACTTGATAATGAACAGTTGTTAGTACGATTTACTGATACCGAACAACAGCTTAGAGCTCGTGATTTACTCGATGATAACTTAGGTGACAAATTCTCTGTTGCTTTGAACTTAACGCCAGCAACGCCAACATGGTTAGCAAGTGTTGGTGGAACACCAATGAAGTTAGGTTTAGATTTAAGTGGTGGTGTTAGCTTCCTTATGGAAGTGAATATGAATGAAGCCATCGTTAAAGCGCAAGATGCTTTGGTTGGAGACTTTCGTACAGACTTGCGTGGTGAAAAAATTCGCTACCGTAGTGTAAAAAAATTAAACAACTCTATTAACGTGCAGTTCCGTAATACTGAGGATTTGACCGCAGCACATGATTTCTTAAAGAAACGCTATCGTGACTTTTTGATGACAGAAAATGCGAGTAACTTAACATTATCTGCAAAAATGACCGATCAAAAAATTAAAGAAGTACGTGAATATGCTTTACAGCAAAACATTACTATTATTCGTAATCGTGTTAATGAATTAGGTGTTGCTGAACCACTTGTTCAGCGCCAAGGTAAAAAACATATAATTATCGAATTACCAGGTGTTCAAGATACGGCTAAAGCTAAAGAAATTCTCAACGCAACAGCAACCATTGAATTTAGATTGGTTGATACTGAAGGCGATTTGAGTGCGGCATTAAATGGCAGAATACCGGCAAGCTCAAAATTATTATATGAGCGTGATGGAACGCCAGTATTACTGAAAAAACGTGTGATGTTAACGGGTGACCATATCGTTGATGCAGGTTCAAGTTTTGACGAATATAGCCGTCCACAAGTCAATATTTCTCTAGATTCTGCTGGCGGCGGAAAAATGTCAAGCGGTACTAAAAGTAATATTGGTAAGCCAATGGCAACTGTATTTATTGAATATAAACCGACAGAACGTAAAGATGCAGAAGGTAATACAATTTTTGAAAAGATTGAAGAAGTTATCTCTGTTGCAACGATTCAAGCGCGTTTGGGTAAAACATTCCGTATCACAGGTGCAGGAAGTCAAAATGAAGCGCATAACTTAGCTTTATTACTTCGTGCTGGTGCATTAGTTGCGCCTATTCAAATTGTTGAAGAGCGCACTGTTGGCCCAACACTTGGTGCTGAAAATGTTAGATTAGGCTTCGAAGCTATTTTGATGGGCTTTGGTTTAGTCTTCATCTTTATGATGATTTATTACCGTGCTTTTGGTGTAGTCGCAAACTTAGCGCTTGGTGCTAACTTAATATTAATTATTGGCGTGATGTCTTTAATTCCAGGTGTAGCATTGTCGTTACCGGGTATGGCGGGTATTGTACTCACTGTTGGTATGGCTGTTGATGCCAATGTACTTATTTTTGAACGTATTCGTGAAGAAATTCGTGAAGGTAAGTCGATTCAACAAGCGATTCACCAAGGTTATGATGCGGCATTTTTAACCATTATAGATGCTAATATTACTACGCTTATCGCTGCGCTTATTTTGTATGCTATTGGCACAGGACCTATTAAGGGGTTCGCTATAACATTATCTATCGGTATTATTACTTCAATGTTTACTGCGGTTATTGGTACACGTACGGTCGTCAATGCTGTTTGGGGCGGAAAACGTCTCGACAAACTTCCAATATAGGGCGTAGTTAATTATGCAAATTTTAAAATTAAAAGAAACTGTCGCTTTTATGGACTACCGTAAAGGAGCAATGATATTCAGTATTATATTAATGCTTGCTTCCGTATTTTCATTATCGACGAGTAAATTAAGTTTAGGTTTAGATTTCACTGGTGGTACTTTAATTGAAGTAGGGTTTCAAAAAGCTGCTGATTTATCTAAAATACGTCAGGTATTAGACACTAATGGCTATGACGATGCGGTTGTACAATTGTATGGAAGTAGCCGTGATGTGGTTATTCGTTTAGCTGAGCGCCAAGGTGTTAAAGTTGAAATGCTGGGTAACGAAGTGATGAGTGCTTTAGAAGAAGGCACAGGTCAAGCAATGCAAATGCGTCGTATAGAATTTGTTGGCGGCAGTGTCGGCGATGACCTAGCAGAGCAGGGCGGCTTAGCTATGTTAACAGCTTTGATTTGTATCTTGGTTTACGTTGCATTTCGTTTTGAATGGCGTTTTGCTTTAGGTTCTGTCTTCGCATTATTTCATGATGTATTGCTAACGCTTGGTTTATTTTCCGTGCTGAAACTTGAGTTTGACCTTACGGTGCTAGCAGCCATACTCGCCGTTATAGGTTACTCGTTAAATGATACCATTGTAGTCTCTGACCGTATTCGAGAAAACTTTCGTAAAATACGAGTAGGTGGGCCAGCAGAGATTATCAATATTTCCTTAACGCAAACTTTAAGTCGTACTTTTATTACTTCAATAACGACGCTATTAGTATTAGCAGCGTTATTCTTTAGAGGTGGTGAGCTTATTCATGGTTTTGCAACTGCGTTATTATTTGGGGTGTTTGTAGGTACTTATTCATCTATCTATGTAGCAAGTTCTATTGCACTAGCTTTTGGTATTTCTAAAGAAGATTTAATACCTGAAGTGATAGAGAAAGAAGGTTCTGATCAAGAAGAGATGATGCCTTAAATAAAGTTGATTTTGATTTAAAAGCCGAGTATTTACTGCTCGGCTTTTTATTGCACTGAAAGATAAATTAATTGAATTACTGGCTAAGAAATAAGGTCTCGGATCACCTTTGAACTATTTATATTGTAATCTTCTGCTCTAATTGAGGAAACAATACTTAACGGCTCATTCGCTAAATCACAATACTTTGGGTTTATATATTGTTGTAGTTTAAGACTATAGAAGATTTTAACTTTTGGTTTTAAAGGATCTGCACGGTTACCCTCAACCACGACTGCTACTTTCTCATTTGATAATTGTATTAATGAGCCCACAGGATGAACACCGACATATTTGATAAATTTTTGTACAAGTTCTTGATCAAACTTATCTTTTTGTCCTAAAATATGCCTTAACGCGATAATGGGTTGCATACCTTTACCGTACACTTTATCTCCTGTCATCGCGTCATAAACATCAATAATAGCGGTGATACGAGCAAGATTAGAAAGCTTTTCTTTTGTCAAACCCCGTGGGTAACCGGATCCATCTAATCGTTCATGGTGATTAATTAACATATCTATGATTATAGGGTCGCTGAAACCGTCGCGTTTACAAAGTTGATGTCCCCAAGCAAGATGTTTTTTTATGACATTCATCTCATTACTGTTGAGCTTACCCGGTTTATCTAAAATGGCCTTAGGAACTTTTGCCACACCAATATCATGTAGTAATGCGCCTAATGTCATTTTTTGTGCAGTCTCCTTATTAAAACCTAAAAATAGTGAAAAACCACAAACTAATATTGCACAGTTGGTCGCATGCTCCCAATGGTAAGTTGAGTGATGCCGGATACGCGTTAAAATGGTAATAGCATATTCATTACGTATTACTGAATTTGTAATCTCACTCGCTAGTACGGTGACAGCTTCAGGGGACAGTCTTTGCTGTGTTTGTGCTCTTTTAAGCAAATCTTGAATATCTTTAGTCGTATTGTCATAAATTACACATGAGCGGGCAAACTCTTCACTCAAAGAACATGGATGATTTGAAGCGCTACCTGAATCTTCGTAGTCTGATTGTTCACTTGAATGGTTTTTAGAAGAATATTGACCCTTAATCTGAACGTTATCTGAACTGTCATATTGTGTGCTTTCGTTAACGTCACATTTAATAATAACTTCAGTAACACCTTGTTTTTTTAGTGATTCAATAGTTTGTTGAGAGTTTACTCTTCCTTGATTCTTAACTTTGCTATTACTGTTTCGAATAATGAGCGTTGTTACAAACATGCCTGTTTCTAATTCATCAATAGTTAACGTTTTGAATATTACAGATTCAGTCATTGAGTCTAATTTTAGTATTATAATTATTATAGGTAATACTTGCTTATTTTTTGTGACTTTACAATGAATTGTTATTTTAGATGACAATCAAATATGACATAATTGCTCACTACTCATATTATAATTGATAAAAAATCACTCATGAACTTGACAATTTTAAGCACTTTTTTGGTAGACGTAAAAAAAACACAATCGTTCTGGGCACTTCAAGAAAAATCTAGTGAAGACTGGGTTGTACTCGATTCAATTAATTTTGAAAATACTGAAGTTATGCCGTTGTGGTCAAGTCAAGAGCTTGCAAAAAAACATTGTATTGATGAATGGCAGCAATATATACCTGTTCAAATAACGTTAAGTGATTGGTTAGAGTTCTGGCTTGAAGACTTAAGTGAAGACGGCGTAATTGTTGGTATAAACTGGCAAGAAGAATCAAGTCAAGCTGAAGATAATGAATATTTGGAACTAGATTTAGCCGAATTTAGTCAATCACTTGCTGAAATCGAAAGCTTGTAATATTTATGAATAAAATATGTTGAGTTTACATCGATATAATTCAACATATTTTATTTATTTCTCTGAGGTTGAGGCATAATCTAATAAACTTATTTTTCCGTTCTTTGTCGACTCTATTTTATTCACATGTTTTAAATCTTTCCACGCCGTAACTTTTCCTCCACAATTTAGCTTAGTAAATTCCCCTGGTTCAGATCCTTTCTGTAATGACAAAAAACTGAGTAATTTTTGGTAACTTGTAGCTTCGCTAATATCTATCGTGAGTAAATCTTGTGCCCGTTTAGAGAAATATTGCTGAACATCATCACTATGTTTTAGATAAGATTGTGTTAAAAACTCATCATTTTCGATATTTTCTAATGTAAACGGTGAGAATGTGCTTTGATAACAGCGTTTGATAATCGTATTAAAGCCACCATCCTCACGAGTGACATTAATATACATTCGTTGGAGAAGCTGTTTAATCGAGGGCAACCACTTAGCAGAACTACGTGATAAGTAAATAAACTTACTGTTAGGGTAAAAACTGTCTAGCTGTTTATAGTCTGCAAAAATAGGCGTGTCAGCAATCACTTGTGCATTATCAAAAGTTTTCTGCGTATAAGCCGTGTGCGCTACGCTGTAGCCAAGTTCCAGCATTGCTGAGCAAATGCTGGTAGTGCCAGAACGAGGTAAGCCGATAATGAATATTTTTTCATTGGTCATATATCAATTACATCCAAGACTTGCGACTACTTTCTACTTGGTAAATCGCGGTGTCGAGTAGCTGATAAGCAAGGGCTTGATTTATAAAAGGGATATCTTGGGCACCAGCGGCAAGCACAATTCTCACTGAACTCAGCTGATGACGCTTCTGAAACCAGCTTTGTTTGAATTGAACTTGTTGAGTTTTAAAAATTGGAAAACAGTAGTAGTCAACACCAAAATAGCCTTTACGAATGTAAATAAAGTTATCACCTTTAGCATATCCCCAGCGTAGCCAGCGCATGTAAATTAATAAACTTATAAATAAGTAAGCAGGAATTAGTGCCATTAATAAGCTTGCTTTATCGTTGATGAACAAAGAAAGTGAAAGAAAAATAAATATGGGTGTAAGAATATAGCCAAAATTACGAAGTAAAAAACGTTTGCTAATGCTCTGGTAGTCAACGTTCATCATTTTATTGTCAGGATAAACATCATTGATTAATGCTAAGCATTCGTTTGGGTTAATTGATGGAACAATAATACGACTATTTTGAGCACTGGCTTGATGTTGGTTTAAAGCGCTATTGTTTTGTTCAAATTTGAGATTAATTCGCTTGAGTATCACATCCAGCCAATCTTGCTGACGAACTACCATTTGTAAGCGAGACAAACGCATAATGACTTCGTATTTGGTTAATAAACCACTACGGCGTATATAACGATCACCGACTTTACTTAGTGTGTAGTTATAAAACGTAATTATAGAGCCCGCAATTGAGAAAAGTGTAAAAGGTAATAAAATAATAAAAGTTAAAGTAACGGCATACAAGCCAATTTGCCACATGGGCTTATCTGCAAACGTAAGAAACTTTTCAAGATCGATACCTAAACCACCAAAAAAATCTACTATATATCGTCCAAAATCATCAAAGAAAGGAGCCAAGCCACCAAGGAAAATCCAAATGCGATTATTGGTTACCCCGTGAATAATAAGGTCTGAAATACTACGAGTGTTTAAAACAACTTCACTATCTTTTTTATCTGTTGTTGAATGATCTAAAGTGTCGGTTGTTTCATTAAGTGCAGCTGAATTTGCAATTTTGTGTTGAGCTAATATTTCTTTTTTTAGCTGTTCTGCAAACTCTATCTTCAATGCGACTACTTTTGCTTCTTGTTTAGCCGAACCTGCAGTATCAAGTTGTAAGCAAGTAAAACCAAAAAGACGATAATATATTGGCTGCTCAAGCTTTACGTTTTGAATTTTAGCAAAAGGCAAGTTAACGTATGTTTTCGAAATGACCCCCGAGCGTATTTCAATATGATCTTGATATAATCGATATTGAAAAAAGTAAAAACTCAAAAAGGTAGATAGACCAATAACCACAATTATACCTAAACCTATCGGTAGCCATAAGTGAGGATTCGCAATGAAATTGTCGTAACTCAAATATAAAACAGGCAAAAATACAACGATATTACTTAAAAAGCCAACAACAATTTTTGCTAAAAAATAAATAATAGCGATGGGGGAAATACGTTGCCAATCTTTGGTGCTTTTTGACACTTCAGTCGATTGAGTTGTTTCTTGCAAATTATTCCTAAATGCTTCTGTTGATTTACCCATGCTGATTAACATCTTTATGATCAAGGATAAATTGACGAATACTCTCTGCAGTTTCTAGTGGTAATCCTGGTATTTCAAATGTATGCATTGCACCACCAGCACTGAAAACTTGCAGTTTAGCTAAGCCTATTTTTCGGTCAATAGGCCCGCGCTTTAATTCCACATGTTGAATACGTAGCATTGGCTGACTAACGGTCTTAGAAAAAATCACCCCACTTCTATAATTAAGGTCTTGCTCTCGAAGTGAGTAGAATTTTCTTTTATCAGCCAGAATGGTATAAACGGTACTGATAAAACCTACGAATGCGATAGAAAAAATTATGAAACTTAGTACATCGCTTGCTTCAGTTGATAGGGGAATAAAGCGTTGAAATTTAACAATGAATAAAATTGATATTATAAAGGCCATAGAAAATAAGTTTATATAGCGGTTGCTTTTAGCGTAACGTGGAGATAAAGCTTCAAAATTAAGGTGTGCTAATTGTGGTAAATCAATACTTGGCATCGAGGTATTTGAAAGGGACGCGTCTACGGACATTGAATATACTCCTGTTATCATTATTATTTAAAGCGCTTATGGTTTTTGTCATTATAAATAACTCCTACCTACGTTAATAAGTATCTGAGCCGGTTGTAACCTGAATGTTGCATCATACTTTTGTTCTCTATTATTTTGGTGACAAATAACCTAAATTGACTAAGTGCTTTTCATCAAAGGTATTAATAACATCGCCGATAACAACTAAGGTAGGCGGTTTAATGTTATGTAATTTAACCAAATGGTTCAGTCCTTCCAATGTGCCTCGGTAAACTTGTTGTTCGGGGTTTGTTCCTTTAAAAATTAATGCCGCTGGAGTTGAAGCTTTTCGGCCAGCTTTAATCAGTTGTTTACTAATGATAGGTAAGCTTTTAATGCCCATGTAAAAAATAACGGTTTGTTTATTATCGTTAAGCGTTTGCCATGGTAAGTCTAATTCGCCATTATTTTGTACATTCCCTGTGATAAAGGTACAGCTTTGTGCAACTTGTCGATGGGTTAATGGAATACCTACATAACTTGTACAAGCAGAAGCAGCGGTCATTCCTGGTACAATATGGCAGGCTATGTCATGTTTAAGAACGAACTGTGCTTCTTCACCACCACGGCCAAAAACAAAGGGGTCGCCGCCTTTTAAACGTAAGACTCTTTTATTCTTTTTTGCGTGAACAACTAATAACTGATTAATTTCATCTTGAGGTACACGGTGCACTGCTTGCTTTTTACCTACGTATATTTGTTCGCAATTTTCGGGTAATAAAGCTAAGATTTCTGCGCTAACCAATCGGTCATAGATGACGACTTCAGCTTGTTTGATAAAACGAAAAGCTTGTAAGGTCAGTAATTCAGGATCTCCCGGGCCAGCGCCAACTAGCGCTACTTCGCCCTTAGAAAATAGCTGCTTAGTTTTAGGAGAATCGGGTATTGCAAATGTCATGCGTTATTTACCACTACAAGAAACATGTAAATTCTTCAAAATACCATCATGTAAATTATAAACAAAACCGTGAACAGTAACGTCTTGATTTTCTTTCCATGCATTGACTAATGTCGTGGTATGACAAACGTTTGCTACTTGTTCAACGACATTAAGATCACAGAGTAAATTGACCCTGGTTTGATGGTCTTCAATGGAATCAAGTTGGTCCTTGTGAAAGCGATATACATCTTTTATATGCCCAAGCCAATTATCAATTAGTCCGTGACGCTTATTATCAATTGAGGCCATTATACCTCCGCAGCCATAGTGACCACAAACAATAATATGTTTGACTTTAAGGTTTTCTACAGCAAACTGGATAACAGAAAGACAGTTTAAATCGGTGTGAATGACTTGGTTGGCAATATTACGGTGAACAAAAACTTCGCCGGGAGACATGCCTAATAATTCATTCGCAGGCACTCTTGAATCGGAACATCCGATCCATAAGTATTCTGGTTTTTGTTGTTCTGATAATCGCTTAAAAAAGAGCGGGTCTTCTTTTTTTATTTTGTCAGCCCACTGCTGATTATTGTCGAACAAGTGTTGAATAGAAGTCACGGAATGCCTTGATAAATAATATATAGATTGATTTTATGAGAATATAGGGGGAAGTGAAAGAAAAATGTAAGATCAATTGTTTATGATGTATATCCATTTAGTGATGAATTTAGTTACAATTGACAATATCAAATAAATCTATTTAATTTTATTCAAACAATTTATCGTTATTAATTGTTTTTTTTGTCTTTATCGTCTTGTTCCTTTGAGCGTTTTTGAATACGTTTTAATTGTTCTTTGTTGAGATTGAATTTTTTAGCTGATTTTTTCAACACCATGATCCCACCTACAATAATACCTAACGCGATAATGATCATAAGCATTGCAACAATAGACATTTATAAACTTCCTCTTCGTACTTTTTATGGATGGTTAACAATTAATTTGGCTAATTATACCTAAAATGAAATTGCTTTTATGTTCAATCACTAAAATTAGTAAATATTATTAGCCAAACCGCTAAATAATAGGTAATTTATATGACAATAAAGACAAACAGCTAATTTTAAAGCTATTTATTTAAAACTAACATAATGGATACTCTATGTTTACTCGCTTAAGCGTTAAATTACTTATACCCACTGCAGTTGTTGGTATTTTAGCTACTCTACTTATTATGCTTTTAGCTGATGAGCTAGGCAAATCAACGATGGTGGGTGTTTTTTCTACCTTAATTGTTGTTCAATTAATTACAGGGTATATATTTATAGAACAACAGCTTTCATCCCGCTTAACAAAACTTCATAACTATCTAAAACTTGTCGTAAATACTCAGGAGGCGCCTCCAGGACCATTAGTTGAAGAGGGAGGTGATGAACTTGCTAATGTGACCAATGAACTCAGTTCTTTTATTAGTGATTTGTCAGATGTACTTGCCGAATTGCGAACAGAGTCGGAATCATTAAAAACAGGATCATCTTTACTTGCAACACAAATGATTGATTCGGTTAAAGCTGTTGACGATTCCTCACGTCAAATAGAGTTAATGGCAAATTCTATTGATGAAGTGGCTTCAACGTCTAGCATACTTTCAGAAAGCGCTTCGCAAGTCAGTGAAACAACGAATCAAGTTATCGCTATATTATCGCAAGGTACAACTTCTTCGAATACGAGTCAACACACTATCGAAGCTTTCTCTAAAGAAGTAACAGAAATGGCTACTGATTTAGCTTTGCTCCAAACAGAGTGTTCTAATATCGGTTCAGTACTCGATGTTATTCGCGGCATTGCTGACCAAACAAACCTACTCGCATTAAATGCGGCGATTGAAGCGGCACGTGCCGGTGAACAAGGTAGAGGTTTTGCGGTTGTTGCTGATGAAGTAAGAGCGCTTGCTCATAGAACACAAGAAGCAACGGTGGAAATTCAATCAATGGTTGAAGGTTTACAAGAAAAATCAACGAATGCAGTGACGGCTATTTCTCGTGGTCAAAAGTTAACGCAAGATAGTTTAACGCATTCTGCGGAAGTGGTTGAAGCATTACAGCAAATAGGTCAGGTATTTAATGAAGTTAACACGTTAACGTCTCAAATTGCGAGTGGCACCGAACAACAACAGCAATCTACTTCTTCAGTAAGTACTAATATGGCGGAAGTTGCCTCTTTAAGCAGAGATATTACCCACGGATTAAGTTCTGTTGCTAAACATGCAGAGCAACAGCAAAATACTTCAATAGATGTTGCGACAACCCTAAACAGAATCTGTGTCTAATTATATAAATATCTCATTAGAATAAGGTTGAAAAAAAGCCCATGCTTGCATGGGCTTTTTTATGTTCAGGATGAACGGTCATGATTTTAGTTCCAGACAAATCATAAGTACCTGCGTCCATGCAGGCAATGTCATGATCACATGGATGTGAAAGAATGATGATGTTTAGGCCGCTCCATGACATCCATGTCATCACGGCATTAGTGCATCCATGCACGTCGATGAACAGTATAACTTAGTTGTATGAATGCAATGAACGTGTGCGTTCAGTCTTACCAATCAATACCTTTTTGTGCTTTTATTTTATTATCAAACGCATGTTTGATTGATTGTACTTCACTTACTGTGTCAGCTAGTTCTACTAATGAACGGTGAGCTCCTCGGCCTGTCGCGATAACATGCTGCATTGGTGGACGATTGGCTATTGCGTCAAGTACTTCATCAAGGTCAAGGTATTTGAATGAAAGCATATAAGTAAGTTCGTCTAGTAGAACGACATCAATACTCTCGTCCGTTAATAACTTCTTAGCCTCTTCCCATACTATTTTTGCAGCGGTAATATCAGCAGTTTTGTCTTGAGTATTCCAAGTGAAACCTGTAGCCATAACATGGAAGGGGACACCCAGTTTTTCAAGCACATTTCGCTCACCACACGCCCAAGTACCTTTAATAAATTGAATCGCTGCAGCGTTTAATCCATGACCTACAGCGCGAGTTAATGTACCAAACCCTGATGTTGATTTACCCTTACCGTTGCCGGTAATAACGATTAATATTCCGCGTTCGTCTGTAGCAGCATCAACTCTAGCATCAACTTTGTCTTTTACTTTTTGCATGCGTGCTTGGTGTTTTTCGCTTTTCTGTGTTTCGTCAACCATGATTATTCCTGATGATAAATGTAGTGTTTTATGAGGAGAAAAGGCAAGGCTATCAGTAAGGAGAGTCCTTACTTTGTAGCAAGTTACCGTGTATTCCCGCACGATTTTATGTCAATTTTTAGATAAGTATTTGGTATGCTGACTTTTGCTGACATTATTGTATGCAAGCAATTCACAGTTGCGGGTACAGTCAAGGTTTCTCGCCTTGTTCCCAGAATGTTCTTTATCTATAAGGGTACAGTTTACGAGGTTTTAGATTATTTACAATATAAGCGAGTGTTAAGTACTACATTAGTGGTAAGTATTATATTTACGTTAATATCCTCTCATTAAAATAAATGTAAATTTTTGTGAGCTAGCTCTGTAGCTTTTTGCGTTAATTAATAACGTATAGCAAATAAAAAAGCCAACAAAAATTGCTGGCTTTTTATTATCTGTCTCAGTCTAACGTTTTTAACTAGGCGTTTTGCTTACCAAATTTTTACACGTTTCTCAGGTGCGATGTACATAGCATCGCCTTCTTTTACGTTAAACGCTTTATAGAATTCAGGCATGTTAGATAAAGAACCTAAAGCACGGAATTCACCTGGCGAATGAGGGTCCGTCGCTACTTGGTTACGCAAAGATTTTTCTACTTTTTTTCCACGCCATACTTGAGCAAAACCCATGAAGAAACGTTGGTCTCCGGTAAGTCCATCAATTACCGGTGCTTCTTTACCATCTAATGATGCGATATAAGCTTTATAAGCGATAGTTACACCAGATAAATCACCAATGTTTTCGCCCAGTGTTAAAGAACCGTTTACATTTAAGTCTTCAAATACCGAGTAGCCATCGTATTGCGTTACTAAGTCATCTGTACGAACTTTAAAGGCAGCTAAATCTGCTTCAGTCCACCAGTTACGCAAGTTACCGTCGCCGTCGTATTTACTACCTTGGTCGTCAAATCCGTGGCCCATTTCATGACCAATAACCGCGCCAATACCGCCATAGTTAACAGCGTCATCAGCTGCTAGATTGAAAAATGGTGGTTGTAAAATTGCTGCAGGAAATACAATTTCGTTTTTAGTTGGGTTGTAATAAGCATTAACGGTTTGAGGTGTCATTCCCCATTCTTGTTTGTCTATTGGTCCACCAAGTTTTGCGACTTCTTTCAGATGAGAAACGTCACCTGAACGCATGCTATTTCCTACTAAATCATCACCTTTAATAACAAGGGCAGAGTAATCTATCCATTTATTAGGGTAACCAATTTTAGGGTCAAAACTTGCTAATTTTACGTGAGCAGATTTTTTCGTTTCATCAGACATCCAATCTAATTCATCAATACTTGCGCCATAAGCCCCACGTAGGTTCTCAACAAGTTGTGTCATGCGTGTTTTAGCTTCAGGTTTAAAATGACGGCTTACATAAACCTTACCAATAACCTCACCTAAGTTGCGGTTAACTACTGCAACACCACGTTTCCACATTGGACGCTGTTCTTTTTGACCACGTAGCTGTTTTGAATAAAAATCAAAGTTTTCGTTATCTAAAGTCGTAGTTAAAGAACCTGCAAAATTACTTAGCGTGTGGAAGGTTAGATATGTCTGCCAATCAGCTAACGAAGTTGCAGCGAATGTTTCGCCAAAACCTTTAACAAATGAAGGTTGGTTAATTATTATATCTTTTTGTGCTGTTACGCCCTGAGCTGCAAGATAAGCATTCCAGTTAAATGCATCAGACACTGTGTTTAAGTCAGTAACGTCAAATTTATTGTAACGTTTATCGCTGTCACGAGTCTCAATCTTTGTCCAATGAAAACCCGCTAATTTAGTTTCAATTGCCATAATAGTTTGAGCGGCAGCTTTACCATTTTTCAAACCAGCTAAATTGAACATGTTTTCAATGTGAGCTACATAACCTTCACGTAATGCGGCAAAGCGTTCTTTTTCATCAAAGTAATAATCTTTGTCTGGTAAACCTAGACCGCTTTGCCAGATATGTGTGGCATAGCGAGTTGAATCTTTTGCGTCAACGCTGATATAAAAGGCTAATGGGCTGCCTACGCCATTTTTTTGATTTTCACCAAAAAATGTAGCCAATTCATTTTTATCTTTTAAGCTATTAATGCTATCAAAAAATGGTTGTATAGGAGAAATCCCTGCAGCATTACGTGCATCTGTATTCATGTATGAACGGAATAAGTCAGCAACCTTTTGTTCGTCGCTACCCTTTTTTAAATTTTCTGTTGCTGCTAATTCTTCGATGATTATTTTTACATTATCGTCAGCTTCGTCACGTAAGTCATAAAATGCGCCAATTGACGTTTTGTCGCCAGGAATTTCATTAGCGTTTAACCAAGCACCATTCACATAGCGGTAAAAGTTGTCTTGTGGGCGAACGGATAGATCCATAGTCGCTTTGTCGATACCAGAAGCTAATGCCGTTTTTTGCATGACCGGCATTTCTTTCTTAGCTGTTTCAGTGCTTTGTGTATTGTCGCTGCAAGCTGTAAGCAGCAATAACGAAGAACATACCGCACTTGTTATTATTTTTTTCATTGTAATCTCATCTTTAAGTGAAAAATTATTGTTATAAAATATTAAACGCATTGATACTAAAGGGTTACAGCGTTATTTACTAGATTCAGACATGAATTTTTACATAATGTTTAAGTAGTCCTGTATTTTATTTTGTACATTATATAAGTTGAGTTGCAACATTTTTATCTAAGTTCATAAAAAACAAGTAAATATCACTGTTGTTTCTTTTTAAGGAGATTACTTGTACGCTTTTTTACTTGCCAAATAAAACATTGGCTGTGCTATGCTGCAAGTCATTAATTAAAGGGAACGTTCTCTTTATAATATATAAAAGATGAAGTTTATATAATGTTTCAACCCGTCAGTTTTTTCATTGGTCTTCGGTATAGTCGAAGTCGCAAAAGTTCAGGATTCGTCTCCTTTATCACCTTTTTTTCAATTGTAGGTATTGTACTCGGCGTAGCTTCTTTGATTACTGTCGTTTCCGTGATGGATGGTTTAGAAGGAGAACAAAAGCGAAGAGTACTTGGCTTGGTTCCACATATCGTTGTGGCAGATGAATCACAACCCAATAAACAAACATCTTTACCTCAATGGCAAACGCTGCGAGAAAAGTTGTTACTGCACCCTAAAGTCAAACAGGTAACGCCATTTCTAGAAAGTGAAGCACTAATACAAGCTAATTCTGGTGCTTTAGATTTTGTGCTTATTCAAGGGATCATGCCTGAGTTTGAGCGACACAATATTGTGAACACCTCAATGTTGTCAGGTAGTTTAGACAGTTTATCAAATCAATCGTTCTCAGTTGTTATGGGGCGAGCCTTAGCAAGAAAGCTGGATGTAGGTTTAGGAGAAAAAATCCGCCTAACACTGCCTAACAAAACAGTATTTACACCAATGGGAAGAATTCCGGTACAACGAACATTCACTATCTCAGGTATTTTTAGTATTGGGTCAGAAGTTGACGCCACCCTCGTTTATATTCACAGCCAATATGGGGCAAAATTACATCGACAACGAGGTGACGGTGTTGAAAAGCTTCGTTTGTATCTTGACGATGCTTTTACTGCGGAGCAAGTGGTTACTGAATTGAATGCTGAATATAGCCAGTATACATATACCACTTGGAATGATAGCCAAGGGGCCTTGTTTGCTGCAGTACGCATGGAGAAAAATATGATGTGGCTAATGCTGAGTTTAATTATTGCTGTTGCCGCATTCAACATTGTTTCTGCATTAGTAATGGTCGTTATTGAAAAACGGGGTGAAATTAGTATTTTGCAAACGCTAGGGTTAGATCGCATAGGCATTGTGAAAATATTTATTACTCAGGGTCTAATTAATGGTTTTTGGGGCGTAACTATTGGCACAGCGGTAGGGTCATTGCTCACGTTAAATTTAGACCGTATTTTTAATCTGTTAGGTGTTAGTTTACTCGGTGCAGGGCAGTCTTTGCCTGTTGAACTATCGGTAAATAATGTGCTTAGTATTATTTTTTCAGCAATGGCGATGAGTTTCGTTGCTACTCTCTATCCCGCTTATCAAGCGTCTTTAACACAGCCCGCCGAGGTTTTACGACATGAGTAAAGGTTTACATTGTCAGCAATTATCAAAATCATATTTTCAAGGAAAACTTGAAACTAAAGTATTAGATGGACTCGATTTATCTGTTGAAACGGGAGAACTTGTTGCCATAGTCGGTAGCTCTGGTTGTGGAAAAAGCACCTTTTTACATATAGCAGGGGCTTTAGATTCTCCTTCTTCTGGAAAAGTATTTATTAGCGGTGTTGATATTCATACGTTATCGGATAAACAACGCGCTAAATTTCGTAATAAACATATTGGTTTTATTTATCAGTTTCACCATTTAATGATGGAATTTTCTGCAGAAGAAAATGTGGCGATGCCATTACTTATAAGAGGCGAATCGCCTAAAGTCGCTTTAGAATCTGCACAAAAAATGTTGAAGCAAGTAGGGCTGAACCATCGTTTTGAGCACAGGCCTTCAGAACTTTCCGGCGGTGAACGTCAACGTGTTGCTATTGCTCGGGCTTTAGTGACCAAGCCTTCGTTAATACTTGCTGATGAACCTACCGGAAATTTAGACGCTGATACAGCTGAACAGATCTATCAGTTATTACGAGATCTTAACAAAACCGTTAACACCAGCTTTGTTATTGTGACACATGACTTAACGCTTGCTGCAAGAATGGATCGTCAATTAAGTTTAACACATGGGCGTCTAGCGCCACTTGAACGTTAAGGTTTTACGATGACAAAATCATTGAGTTTATTTTTAGGTTTACGTTATGTACGTAGCCGCAACGGTAATGGCTTTTCTTCCTTTATTTCAGCCTCTTCTACTATTGGTATTGCCCTTGGTGTGATGGTTTTGATCATTGTCTTATCCGCCATGAATGGTTTCGAGAGAGCATTATCTCAACATCTCTTGTCTGTTATCCCTCATGGTGAACTTATTGCCATTAATAGGCCTATTGAAAAATGGCAAAAGCATGTTGCTAAATTTCAACAGCATCCACAAGTTATTGCTGCAGCACCCGTCATCAAACTTACCGGTATGATGCAACATGGTAGTGAAATAAAAGCGGTTGTCGTACGTGGTGTCGATGTGAAATTAGAACTGCAAGTCTCTACGATTGCTGATTATATGATTGCTGGAAGTTGGGAAGCGATTGGTGATACTGAAAGTAATACAGATTCTGATGTTGGTGTCGTTATTGGCTCAGGTGTTGCAAAAAAACTACAACTTGAATTAGGGGATCCACTGCAACTATTATTATCGAGTGCGGTAAATCAAAAAGTTAATAATCAAGCAAATGCCAAATTCCCCGTGCCAGTTAAGCATCAAGTTAACGTGGTGGGGATTTTTAAATTTGGTGGAACAATGGATGAAATGTCTGTGTATCTTTCACTTGCCCATGCAGAAAAGATGGTGAATTTAGAAAAGGGACAAGTTCAAGGTATTAGAATAAAAGTGGCTAATGTATTCCAAGCGCCCGAAGTGGTTCGCGATATAGCCTATAGTTTTGACACTTATGTTGCTGTTCATGATTGGACCAGAACCCATGGACATATCTTCAATGATATTCAACTCGTTCGCCTCGTGATGTTTATTGTATTGGTTCTGGTGATTGCCGTTGCCAGTTTTAATATCGTATCAACACTCATCATGGCAGTGAATGAGAAAAAAGGTGATATTGCTATTTTAAAAACAATGGGTGCAGAAGCCTCTGTTATCATGGGCACTTTTATGTTTCAAGGTTTGGTTAATGGCGTAATAGGCTGCTTAGTTGGCACCGTGTTGGGTATCGTTATATCACTGAATTTGACCGAAATTGTTATTGCTCTTGAAACGTTTTTTAACGTAAAAATGTTATCAGGGGATGTATATTTTATTGACTTTTTGCCTACGCATTTGAGTCAGAATGATGTTGTAGCGACCCTAGTCACAGCTTTAACAATGAGTTTATTGGCAACACTTTATCCTGCTTGGCAAGCCACGAAAGTTCAACCTGCGCAGGTGCTAGGACAAATGTAGAATATTTAATTTTTAAAACCTTCCTCAAAAAAAACTATTATTAGAACGAGTAATAATAGGGTTTTATGATCAGGATGGCCTCTCTCAGACATCCTGTCTTTCAAGGCATTAGTGCATCCATGCAGGAAATAACGTGATGGCATGGATGCTAAAGAACGACTTTTTTTTATTTAATCTGTTATTTCTTTTTACGTTTCTTCCATTCTTTTATCACTGAATATCGCCATAGACCATGTATAGCGAAATAGCCCAAGATTGAAAATAATATCGCTAGTACTCCACAGCCTAATAAAAATGCGGGCCCGATAGTTGATAAACTATCAATAATCCATTGCCAGCTGGCTTCAAAAACAAACGCTTTTTCCTTAGCACCTATTAGCCATGTTCCCACTACATAACATGCATAAAAGATTGCAGGTATTGTAAGGGGATTAGTTATCCAAACGAGTGCTACAGACAGGGGTAAATTTG
This sequence comes from Alteromonadaceae bacterium, assembly GCA_041890515.1. Taxonomy (GTDB): domain Bacteria; phylum Pseudomonadota; class Gammaproteobacteria; order Enterobacterales; family Alteromonadaceae; genus Colwellia_A. The sequence goes on along the minus strand of JASDWX010000133.1, from coordinate 12,002 downwards.
CATGTACTATAATAGCAAAACCGGCCGCGAGTACCATTTGAAAAGGCACAGGGATAAATGCAAAAAATAGTCCTACTGCAAATGCTTTCGCGACTGAGCGGCGATTTAAATGCCATAAGTTAGGGTTATGCAGTAAATCACCAAAAATCTGTAAATATTTATTATTTTTTATGGTGTTGTGATCAGGCATATAACGCTTGATGAGTTTTTTAGGCATATACTTTACTTATATTATGTAGACTTAATTAATCGAATAGACAAATACGGAAATTATTCACTATGGAACGGTGGCTATTTACATTTTTTATCGGTGCTATTCTGTCACTATTCTTACCGATAGTACCAGATTTTTCTCAACTTTTGTTTTGTTTATTTTTTGCTGCTATTTTTAGTCTCTTCAAAAGGCTACGTAGTTTTAGTGGTTTGTTTTTTGGCTGTGCTTGGTTACTAAGTGCCGGTTTTTCATATCAAAATATATGGAAAGAAAATAACCTTACTGAAGATGACTTTGTGGGGAAAACTATATCAATAAAAGGTGTTGTTGCTCATATTCCTGCAACTTTAAGTCGTAAAGTTAAGGATAACCAAGTTGAAAAAAAAGTATCACGATTTAATTTTATTGTTGAGGAATTTAATCAACAAAAGCTAACAGAAAATATTAATATTCGTCTTCGATGGGATGATAAGCCAATATCTGACGAAATTTTAAGTCATGTTGGCAAAATAAAACAAGGACAGCAGTGGCTACTAAAAGTGCGAATTAAACCTGCTCATGGTTTTGCAAACATTGGTGGTTTTAGTTATCAAACGTGGTTGAGGCAAAAGAAACTACATGCCACTGGATATGTTAAGCATTCAGTAGAAAATAAAGTGATTGATGCACAACCAACTTATCGACAAAAACTCTACTTACAGCTCAATGAAATAGTCAGTTCATTCGCATCGAAAAACCCAAGGTTTCACTTCATTTTTGCGCTTACTTTTGGAGAGCGTGGAAAAATCACTACAGATCAATGGCAAGTCTTACAAGCAACGGGTACACAGCATTTAATGGCTATTTCTGGCCTTCACTTAGGTTTAATTGCCAGTGGCGCTTTTGGGCTGATGGTTATGTTTTTCCGTTTTATTCCCATTCATTTACTGTTCTCTGAAAAAGGTAAATATTGGCTGGTTAAAAAGAATACCCGCATTATCGCTTTTGTTTTTAGTAGCCTTGTAGCCATATTTTACGCCTATCTTGCTGGATTTTCTTTACCCACGCTTCGCGCATTAATTATGATGCAAATCTTTATTGGAAGTAAGTTGTTAGCCGTTAAATTAACGGTGACACGTTGGTTATTACTCAGTATTGTTTGTATTATACTCTTGTCCCCTTTTAGTCTATTTAGCGTGAGTTTTTGGTTAAGTGTTTATGCGGTAACACTGATTTTATTGATCATCTGGCGATGTCGACAATTAATATCATCATCCGGAAATAGTCAGTTACAAAAAGTTAAAGCATGGATGTCTTCATTAATCATTGTACAGCTCGGTCTCACATTATTTATGTTGCCCATTGCGGCAATCCTTAATCATCAATTACCCCTTTCAGCGCTACTTGCTAATATCATAGCGGTGCCATGGATGAGCTTCACCGCGATTCCTTTATGTTTATTGTCAGTCGTTGTTATGCCTTTTAGTGATGCGCTATCAATACTTTTTCTTGAACTATCGTTAGCATCATTAGATTTAATTTGGCTGTGGCTGAATTATTTATCTAATCAAGAATGGTTATTTATTGATGTTAGCCATGAAACATTACTGATCATTCTTGTGATGAGTGGTTTAACGTTTATAAGTTATTTTTTAGCGTTACCCAAAAAATATTTTTTAGCGGCAGTCCTATTTTCATTAACTTATTTTTATCTTGGAAATAGTAAAAACAGTAATGATTGGCAAGTTAACGTGCTTGATGTTGGTCAGGGATTAGCCGTTGTGGTTGAGCGAAATAGTCGAACTATTTTATATGACACCGGTGCAAGTTATCCAAGTGGCTTTAATTTGGCAGACAGTGTTATTTTTCCTTACTTCCAATATCGCGGTATTGAGACTATTGATCAGTTAATCTTGAGTCATGCCGATAACGATCATGCGGGTGGTTTATCATTTATAGATAAACAAGTTGCCCTAAACAAAGTCAGTGTTGATCAAATAAAATATAATCAATCGTCTAAAATCACTAAAGAATATAGTTTTGCTAAAACAGGGAGTTGTAAGCAAGGGGATGACTTTATTTGGCAAGGTTTAACCTTTTCGGTGTTATGGCCTGTGACTATTCAAGAAAACGAAAATGACAATTCTTGTGTTATAAATATTTCTGATGGTAAATATAACGTATTGTTGACAGGCGATATTTCTCGAAAAGTTGAAAAGTTACTCACAGCAAACCCTGAAATAGCTAAAAAGTTGAAAGCTGACGTTATTATTGCGCCGCATCATGGTTCAAAAACCTCATCGAGTTCTCGGTTTATTAAAGCAGTATCACCCGATGCAGTTATATTTAGTGCAGGATTTTTAAATCGTTGGCACATGCCCAATAAAGCGGTACTTAAACGTTATGAAGAATTTAATGTTACTCCATATTCAACAGCAGATCAGGGAATGATCCAAATAAAAATTGAAGAACAAGGACTTGAAATCGAAACGTATCGAGAGCATATCAATCCTTATTGGTTTGCTAATTAATTTTCCTATGATTATTAGTTGGTTGAAGATGTAAAAAAGCGTTAAAATAACCGAGATATTAATCTGGTATTAATTGTCATCAATCGTTAAGTCACCGAGATACTGAATGTTAGAAAGTAAAAATAAAGTAGCAGTGGAAGCCACAACGTGGCAAAACTTCAAACGTTTAATGGGCTATGCCAAACCTTATAAAAAGGCTGGTTTTTTTGCGATATGTTGCATGTTGGGCTATGCAAGTATAGATGTTTATTTTTTGTCTAAACTTCCTGATTTAATAGATAAAGGTTTAAGCGGTAAGAATTCTGACTTTATGAAGTGGGCACCTCTATTTGTTATTGTTTGTTTCAGTATTCGAGGTGTTTGTCATTTTCTTAGTAATTATTGTTTAGCTTGGGTAGGCAACAATGTGGTTACCGACCTTAGGCAAAAGCTCTTTGCTCATATTATGGCGATGCCGGTAGCTTTTCATGATAAAGAATCGACTGGTGCATTAATCTCTAAAATAACCTTTGATACCGAACAAGTACTACAAGCAACGAGTAAATCATTATTAACATTAGTTCAGCAGGGCGCTTTTGTTATTGGTTTATTATTTTTGATGTTTTGGGAAAGTTGGCAATTATCGGCAATATTTCTCTTAATCACGCCTGTTATTGCCATTATCGTCACTATAGTTTCAAAGCGCTTTCGAAAAGTCAGTCAAAGTATTCAAAATGCCATGGGCGAAGTAACGACTGCCGCAGAGCAAACGTTTAACGGCCATAAAGTGGTTTTGACTTTTGATGGCCAGCAACGTGAATATGACCGTTTTGGAAAAATCAATAAGCATAATCGTCAGCAACGTATGAAAATGGTGGCAACGAAGGCTGCGAGTGTTCCTTTTATTCAGATAATTGCTTCTTTTGCTTTGGCTTTTGTCTTATATGTAGCGACGTTGGAAAGTATGGTTGGTACCTTTACGCCGGGTATTTTTATGGGGGTGATCACTTATATGACCATGCTATTAAGACCATTAAAGTTATTAACCAATGTTAACAGCGATTTTCAAAAAGGTATGGCCGCTTGTATCAGTATCTTTGGCGTATTAGATCAAGAGAAAGAGCTCGATACTGGTTCAATTGCAATTAAACGAGCTAAAGGTGAGTTGAGTTTTGAAAATGTTGACTTTTCTTACCGATCAGCAGAGAAAGGTACCGACAAGTTAGCATTAAGTAATATTAATTTCTCGGCAAATTCTGGAGAAACTATTGCGTTGGTTGGGCGCTCAGGTAGTGGGAAATCAACCGCAAGTGCAATGTTACTGCGTTTTTATGATGCGACAGCCGGTAAAGTATTAATCGATGGAAAAGACATTACATCATACAAATTGAAAGACTTACGTAATCAATTTGCATATGTTTCGCAACAAGTCGTGCTATTTAATGATTCTATAGCCAATAACATTGCATACGGTAAGCCCAGTGCTAGTCGGGAAGAAATTATTGCTGCCGCTAAAAGTGCGCATGTTATTGAGTTCGCAGAAAATATGCCTGATGGTCTAGACACGAATATTGGGGATAATGGCGCCTTACTTTCTGGCGGACAACGCCAACGTGTAGCGATAGCTAGGGCTTTATTATGTGATGCTCCCTTTTTAATTCTTGATGAAGCGACGAGTGCATTAGACACTGAGTCAGAACGCCATATTCAAGATGCTTTGCAAATATTACAAAAAAATCGTACCTGTATTGTTATCGCTCACCGTTTATCGACTATTGAAAATGCGGATAAAATTATTGTAATGGAACAAGGAGAAATTCTTGAGCAAGGGGATCATCAGCGTTTATTAGCAAAAGATGGTGCTTATGCAAAATTACACAACTTTCAATTTAGCGAATAAAAATGATATTTGAGGTTTTTTATGCGTTTAATTGAAAAAGTTTGGTTTTTTCAACATCCTGCTAAATGGTTGATTGTACCCCTGTTACTGCCTTTAACGCTTGTTTTTTGGTTATTATCAGCATTGCGGCGTATGTGTTTTCAATACTATTTTTTCAAATCATTTTCTGTTGATGTACCGGTTGTTGTCGTCGGCAATATTGGTATTGGCGGTAATGGAAAAACGCCTGTAGTTTTATATTTAATTGAACAATGTTTAGCGCAAGGCATGAAAGTAGGCGTGATCAGTAGAGGGTATGGTGGCAAAGCACCATATTATCCATACTTACTTAACAAGACAAGTAGCGCTGTTGAAGCGGGAGATGAACCGTTTTTAATCTATAAACGCCACGGTATTCCAGTCGTTGTAGGTGGTGATCGTGTATCAAATGCGCAGTTATTAATGAAACAAGGCTGTGAAATTATTATTGCTGATGATGGTTTGCAGCACTATCGTTTGGAACGAGATTTTGAACTCATTGTCATCGATAATAAGCGAAAGTTCGGTAATGGATTTCTCTTACCATCAGGCCCTTTGAGAGAAGGGCTCTGGCGTTTAAAAACGGTTGATGCACTCATTTTTAATGGCGAGAGTACATCAAAAATCAAAGAAAATTATTATTTGAATATTCCTCATGTCTCAATGAAATTAATGGCAAAAAGTGTTGTTAATATAAAAACTAATCAACGTTTATTATTAGCTGATTTTGATCTGCTTTGTCAGGCAAACGAAAATAAGAATAAACAGATCAATGCCCTTGCTGGTATTGGTGACCCTTCTCGTTTTTTTAAAACTTTATCGGATCTTGGTTTTAATCTATTAGAATCCGTCGGTTTCCTTGATCATCAGCATTATAATGAGGCACAATTCGTTAGCTTTTCTGATAACATTCCTCTTTTGATGACAGAAAAAGATGCCGTTAAATGCACATCTTTTGCTAAAGACAACTGGTGGTATTTACCTGTTGATGCACAAATTGAACATAAACAAATAATGCCATTATTAGATGCGCTATTTGATAAAGTAAAAGCTAATAAACTTAGCCGTATTAAAGCTAGACTAAAGTTTAGTTAAAAATAAATAAACTCATAAATAAGAGAATAATCATGGCATTTGATGTGAAACTAATGGAAATATTGGCCTGTCCGGTATGTAAGGGCAAGCTAGATTACAATAAAGAACAACAAGAATTAATCTGTAAATTCGATCGTCTCGCTTACGCCATTGAAAAAGGTATTCCCGTTTTGCTAGAAAGCGAAGCGCGTCGTATCACTGAAAGTGACTAATCGAATTTATTAGGAGAATTAAATGTCTTTTATTGTTGTTATTCCTGCTCGATTTGAATCGTCTCGTCTACCGGGAAAAGTGTTAGCTGATATAAACGGCAAGCCAATGATCCAGTGGGTTGTAGAAAAAGCAGAAAAAAGTGGTGCCAGTCAAGTGATTGTTGCCACTGATGACGAAGAAGTCGCTAAAGTCGTTACTGACTTTGGAGGGGAGGTTTGTAGAACTCGAGCTGACCACCAATCAGGAACGGAGCGCTTAGCTGAAGTCATGGAAATTTATGATTTTGATGATGACCAAGTGATTGTTAATGTGCAAGGGGACGAACCTTTTATCCCAGCAGAGAATATTACTCAAGTTGCACGAAACTTAGCGAATCAACAAAGAACAAATCAACAACAAGCTAGAATGGCAACGCTAGCTGTTCATATTCATGATGTTGAAGAAGCATTTAATCCTAATGCAGTCAAAGTGTTAACGGATAAACATGGATACGCGATGTATTTCAGTCGTTCAACCATTCCTTATGACAGAGCTCGTTTTCTTAATGAAGATAATGTAGCATCCATCGGCGACTTTTATTTACGTCATATTGGTATTTATGCCTATCGCGCTGGTTTTATTAAAGACTATGTACAATGGCCAACGAGTCAATTAGAACAGATTGAATCGTTAGAACAGCTAAGAGTGCTATGGCAGGGCGAAAAAATTCATGTGGCTGTTGCAGAGACCCGCCTAGAGGTTGAAGGTGTTGATACGCCAGAAGATTTAGAAAAAGCTAGAGCGTATGCTTTAACACTATAACTAACTCTTCACCGATAAAAAAATGGCTTTATGTTTACACATAAGGCCATTTTTATGTTCAGGTTTTATCAAACATCATGTCATCACGACATAATTACTTCCATGTAAGTCGATGTGAATAAGTGATGTTTAAGCAAGAGAAATATTATTTCAATAATTTTAGTGCTTTAACACATCGGCCAATATTTTGATGGCTTGCTTTTACTGTTTTTAAAACTTGTGGTTTCATACCACTGTAGTCTTTAATCAGTTGTGCTAACTCAGCTTCACTTTCAGCATTACATTGCGTTGGTAACATGCTACCGGCAAAAGATTCTAATAAACCTAAGTCACTTCCTATATTTAATTTAGGAATATGCGCTAGAATTTTAGCTTTGTATGGTGCTTCTAAAGCTTGTTGTTCTGATGGGAACAAACCCCACATAATATAACGAAGAGTCGAAAGTTTTAGTTTGTCAGGGTTATTAATAACCACGTTAAACCATTTCTCTTTTACTTGTGCTTCAGGGCGAAGGACTTCTGCGTAAATTGCACTTTTAACACCTGAGTCTGTTATATCTTTAACTGCTTCTGATGTTAATAGCGCTTGGTAATTACCATGTTGATAACGGTTCATTTTAGCGACTAATGACCAACGTTTGTCTTGATCGATTGTTACACCATCAAAACTTTTTTCACCGTTTAAAATGTTTTGTAAATTTGTTAAATGTTTAGTTGTTTTACTTACACCAACATATCGACCATACCAAAGTTTTTGGAAATCAGAACCTGCTTCCGATTTTTCTAATAAACGTAAGTACAAATCTTCAACTTCCATATAAAGCGCAGAATAATCTTTTTGCTCTAAACGTGTTGCAACCGTTAAATAACCCAAGGCAGAAGTCAATGTACTCGCAATTTTACGCGTAACGTTATAATCAGTTTCACCTTCAAGGTTAGCCATAGCAAAATGAACAAGCTGGTCGGCTGCTAAGTTGGCATCACGAACACTGTCAGATAAACTCTGCCATAACATTAAGCGCATAGTAGCATTATCAATAGCATTGATATGCTTTTGCGCTGAAGCTAATGATTTTTCATCTAAGTCTACTTTGACATAACCCCAATCGGCTTCATTCGGGTAAACTAAATCAGGACAAGTTTGACCAATCACTTCTTTAATCTCAGTCGTGGCACCTTTATACATAATTGGTGTAGCTGACGTTAAGCTCATGGCATTGCCGTCGGCATTGACGTTGTACAAACCAATTTGTACGCGTTGCTCACGCAATGTAGGATAACCTTCAGGCGCGGTTTGGTTTATAGCGAATTCACTGATTTTTTCTTCACTACATTGGTAAGTTACTTTGATAGTGTTTAAGCCAGCGTTGAATAACCAATCTTGGGTCCACTGGGTCATATCTTTACCAGCAGCTTTACCTAATTCACCGATAAAGTCATCAAGGTCTGTATTTTGGTAAGAGAACTTTTTCAAGTAGTTACTTACACCAACACGGAAGTTTTCTTCACCCAAGTAATAAGGCAACTGTTTTAATACTGAAGCGCCTTTCCCGTAAGTGATACCATCAAAGTTTGACAAGGCAACACCAGTAGAAGCAACAGGTAACTCTATTGCATGGGTGTTTACTGAGTCATCTGTACGGTAAGCCCATTGTTTAGTTCCTGAATAGAAAACGTCCCAGTTATTTTCAAAATCACTTGCTTCAGCAATGGCTAAGTTCGCCATATAAGTAGCGAAACTTTCGTTTAACCATAAACCGTTCCACCAACGCATGGTTACTAAATCACCAAACCACATGTGAGCCATCTCATGAGCAATAACATTGGTTAAGCTCATACGTGCACTTGTTGATTTCTCGCCACGTGCAATATAGCCTTCATTGAAAGTTACAGCGGCAACATTTTCCATAGCGCCGGCGTTAAAATCAGGTGCTACTATTTGGTCATATTTTCCGAAAGGATATTTCACTTCAAAGTATTTATTAAAGAAAGCAAAACTTTGCTTGGTAGGAATAAACCATTCATCAGTCTTTACATATTCAGCTAAACTTTGACGAGCAAATAAACGTAACGTCATTCCTTCAAAGTCATCTTCCCAAACCGCGTAGTTACCGGCATGAAGAGAGAATACATAAGAAGAGAATTTTGCTGAAGCAGGAAAAGACCATACTTTAGTATCGCCGTTCTCACTGATATTAGTTTCACGAGTTGCACTAATTATTTGCCAATGAGCAGGTGCGGTTACTTCAATTTCATAGCTGGCTTTTAAATCAGGCTGGTCAAAATGTGGAAATAGACGGTTTGCATCATACGGTTCGAAGTCAGTATATAAATAGACTTCACCGTTTTTAGGGTCTACAAAACGATGAAAACCAGAGCCGTCAGTTGAATATGGACGTTCATAGTCAATAGTAATGCGTTGCTTTCCAGCGGTTAATTCGCTGGCAGGGATAGTAATAAACCATTTCTCATAACTAAATTTAACAACTTTACCATTAACTTTTAAAGATTTTACAGTGCCTTCATCAAAATCTATTGTTAAATCCTTTTGATTGCCTTTAGCTAAATCAAACATTAGTTCAGTAGAGCCAGCAAAGCTTTCACTTTTATTATCGATCGTAACGCTTAATTTGTAACTCACATTGCTCACTTGTTTAGCGCGCATTTCAGCATAAACGGCTTCAAGCGATTCACTTTTGGTACGCAGTAAACTTGTTTGTTTTTTAGGCGCTTCAACAGTAGCTGTATTACTTGGCGTATCAGCTTTTTCACAGCCCATAAGTACAACGCTTGAACCTATAATAGCAACGGACAATGCCTTAGCTATTTGAGATTTATTTAATATCATTTACTCAGATCCTACTTTATTATTTTAAGGTTTCTTGATGGAAACACTTCTAATTGAAAATACTGAATATGTTATATCATATATCACTAATAAAAAATCTTGAGTCATCGCGAAAATAGGGTGGTTAAACGATTTTTAAGTGATTATTAACAATAGACGTTTTTTGTAAGAATATAGATTAAGATTAATTACATTCTTAACTTTTTGTTATTGTGTGGTATGTTGCTTTTTGGATTTTTTAGATGAATAATTTATGTAAATATTTTGTAATGACTTTTCATGGTTGAAAATACAGACAGAGGCTGCATCAAAGCAGTACAACACACTCGCTTTAATTGACAATCTTAGTCTGTTTACACTTAAAACTCTCCTCAATATTGATCTTGATGAATAACAGATACCAAGATCCTAAATATAAAGACGTTCATCTTGTTTTATATCTGTTCAAACGAATAATGCTTGTAAGCGAGAGCCGTTTATCATTACCATGGTTAATAGCCATTAATTAAAAGAAATAAGAATGACATAAAAAGAACGCTTACAAGCATCGCCATCATTGGTGCTATTGCTCTTACGGGTAATAGTTATGCAGAAACATCAGACAAAGAAGAGAAAAAATCGCCATCAAGCTGGTTAAACCTTTCTAAAAGTGAATTAGCAGCTGTTGAAAAATACGCAACTGATTACAAAACGTTTATCTATAAAACACCTACCGAGTTAACCTTTGTTACTGAAACAATAAAGCGTGCGGAAAAACAGGGTTTTAAACGTTTAACAGAGAACAGTAATTTAAAGCCTGGTGCTCGTTTTTATGACGTGAATCGTGATCGTACTATTTCATTAATCGTGATGGGTAAAAAAGACCTTGAACAAGGTACTCGTATTGTTGGTGCTCATATCGACTCACCGCGCTTAGAGCTAAAAGGTCGTCCTCTTTATGAAAAGCAGAAGTTTGCGATGCTCCAAACTTATGTTCATGGTGGTATTAAAACGTATCAATGGGTAAATATCCCTTTGGCACTTGTGGGCCGTGTTGATAAAAAAGATGGCACAATTGTTAACATTTCTGTGGGTTTTGATGAGAATGATCCTATTTTTATGGTGCCAGATTTAGCGCCGCATGTTGATCACCCCAACAGAAGTCGTAAAAGTCGTGACGTGATCAAAAAAGAAGAACTTGACGTTATCATCGCAGCGAAGCCTGATTTAGATAAATCAATAAAAGAGCTCATTACTGATTTCTTAAAAACAGAATACGACATTTCAATTGAAGATCTCGTTTCAGCTGAATTAGCGTTAGTTCCTGCAACAAAACCACGTGATGTGGGTTTTGACCGCAGTATGATTGCTGCCTATGGCCAAGATGATAAAGCCAGTTCAATTGCAGCAGTTACAGCGATATTTGAACAAAAAATTCCTGAGTTCACCTCTATTGCTTTTTTAGTTGATAACGAAGAAGTCGGTAATATTAATAATACCGGTGCAAGTTCATCATACTTAGTTGATATGATTAGTGGGTTGTTATACAACCAAAAGGGCGCAAAATATAACGATTACCAACTTCGTAAAGTGCTTCGTAATACTAAAGTTATCTCTGCTGACGTAAATCCAGGTGTTAACCCTAATTGGGCTGGTGTTTGGGAATTAGGTAATGCACCACGTTTAGGTAATGGTATTAACTTAAAGCTTTATGGCGGTGGTTTTAATGCTAATTCTGAATATATGGCGTGGACACGTAACTATTTAGATAACAACAAAATAAAATGGCAAACCTCTACTTATAAAGGGAAAGCTTCTGGTGGAACAATTGGTAGCGATTTGTCGAACGACAACATGGAAGTGATTGATTTTGGCGTGCCAATCTTGTCCATTCACTCGCCTTACGCTGTGGGTTCAAAAGTTGATTTATATTCATTGTACAAAGCAATGTCTGCTTTCTATAAGCAAAAATAAACTTAACCTTTATTCAACCATTAAAAAGATCAGCATTTGCTGATCTTTTTTGTATTTACACGTATATATTTTCTATTTAATACGAATTTCATCTTAGCTTACAATATTGCTTCCAGTCTTGTTGATGATTACTTTATAATTACTTTAATGGAACGCTAATATGGAAAGTACTCTTCAAATGTTAAAACAACTATTTCAATTAAAAAATACGCTCAACGCATCTTTATGGCAACAACATAAAAAGACCTTGCTACTTTTATCTTTATTAGGAGGTGTGCAAGCATGTGGAGGAGGTGGTGGAGACAGTTCAGCAACAACTCCGACAATCCCTAAAAGCTATGCATTTTCATTAACATCTACCTTGACTAACAAATGTGGTGATCAACTACCCTTTGTTGATGTTGAATTATTTATTCAAAAGGCTATGTTCCCTTAAATTGTTGCTATACTGTATATAACATCAGTTGATGA
>JASDWX010000132.1:6036-37154 GCA_041890515.1 Alteromonadaceae bacterium | reverse complement strand
GGCTGGGAAAGAATGATGATGTTTAGGACAATGGTAGTTTCTTTTCAGAAGTAAGCTAGTTTGTCACGAATAGCATTAGTACAAAAAAAACAATCAACACTGTATTGAAACCGATAATATAAGCAAATCCTTTTACACCATCTTTAACACTGCAGCCTTTTGCTTGTAAATATTGCCACCAAAAAAGGCACATGATAATTGGGAGAAGAAAGAACAGTTTGATCATAAGAGTCCGTATTTCAAAAAAATAAGCTTATCAATATCATAGGTAAAAAACGATTGAATTGCTATTGGCTTGTAACATTTCCTTTTGATTCACGATCATTCTTTTCAATGAGCGCCGTTAATGGTTTTCTAATACTATACAAAAATATTAGACTTGGGATGACCATAAAAGCGGTCAAAAGAAAAAACAGTGCCCAATTACCGTCTAACCAGTCGACAATAATCCCTGAATATGAGCCAAGCATAACGCGACCAAAAGTACCCAGTGAAACCATTAATGCATATTGGCTGGCAGTAAATGTTTTATTACAAAGTACAGAGAGTAGTGCAACAAATGCTACTGAGCCCCAAGCTGAAGTAAAACCGTCGACAAAAACAGTAAAAGCGAACAGTAACTTATCAGGTCCAACAACGGCCATTACTGCAAATAATAAATTACTAGATGCCATAGCAATGCCGCCAATAAACAAGCCTTTCAATATACCGTAACGAATAGTAAAAACACTGCCAATTAATGAAAATACTATGGTAGTTGCCCAATTGATCATTTTCGAGTAATAAGCAATATCACTATTAGAAAAACCAACTTCACGGTAGAAAACAATCGACATTCTGCCTAAATAAGCTTCTCCGAGTTTGAACAAGAAAATAAATAATAAAATAGAAATAGCTAAATGCTTGCCATTTCTATCAAAAAATTCTTGAATGGGTGCGACAAGTGTTGCTAATAACCAAGCGGTTAATTTATGACTAAAACGCATCACTGATATATTATTAATTTTTTGATCATCACGAATTGATAAGTTTAGTCGACTTAATTGCTGACTAAAAATAAATAATAAACTAATAATAAACATGGTAATAAGGATGAGTTGATAGTCTGTAGAAATAATATTTACAGGCCAAGCCGGATATCCAATATTAGCGTAAATAATGCTAACGAAAATTAGCGGAAGTATTAACAAAATGGCTAAAGGACGATGTCCTTGATTTGGCATTGCCAATAAATAGTTATTCTGAATAGCGTTGAGTATTTTTTCACGATCATTTTCGGGCTCTTTAACCACAAAGGCAGTGATCATTAATATGGCCATCATGCCGGCTAATACAAAATAAACTTCGGGCCACTCCCAGTTAGGCTGATCGACTAAAATAAAAGGAACGCTACCTAAGCCTGCAAAACCTGTCCACCATCCAGCTGTTGCCATTGCTGAACCGGCTGTCATGTAATTACTATCATCATTGCTGAGAATGTCAATACGATAAGCATCGATAGCAATGTCTTGGCTTGAGCCTGCAAAGGCAATTAATAAACCGAATAATGCCACAATGCTGAGTTGATCAACGGCATTCACTTGACTTAATTGAAAGGTAGCAATAACTATGACAAGTTGTGTAAGTAAAATCCAACTGCGACGTTGACCAACTTTTAACGTTAGAAAAGGTATTTTTAAACGGTCGACTAATGGGGACCATAGAAAATTAATGCTATAGGTAACAAATATAAGCCCAAACAAACCAATACTTGACCGACTGAGTCCTTCATCTTTTAACCAGCCACTCATCGCTGAGCCAGTCATCACCCATGGAAAACCACTGGCAATACCAAAGAAAAAAACACTGAGTAAACGACGGTTTTTAAAGTAAGAAAGTGTATCCGAAAAAGAGTGAGTAGCAGACATTTATTGATGGTTATTGTAAGTATTAAGGGCACTTAGCCTAACAGAATGTAAGAATATAGCTAAATAAATTAGAAAACTTTGTACGATTTATTTTAATTTTCTCAAGGTAATGGACGCCAACCGATACAATCAATAGGGTAGCTACCTTTACCACTAAAAAAATCTAAGCAAGTTGTAATTTCACTTTTGAAGTATAAGTCATGACTGAGAGATTGAGCACCGTGCAAACTCATTTCATGGACTAAGTGCCAAAAAACACGCTCTTTTGCACTGCTAGGCGTTTCATCATCTACATCGAGTAATGTCCATTCTTCCATCGTATCAACAATGAATTTATCGAGTTCGGTATGATGTAATGTCTTGTTAATCACTGCTTTAATATAATGGGCTATCTGCAGTATTTTTTCGTTGATAAACGGCTCAATTATCATAATACCCTCGTTTACTGTCGTATTTAAATAATTGGCAATAGACTAAATTCACATCTCACTGAATGTATATGAAAAGTTTTTCTGCTAGTTGCTACCTTATGTATCGTAGATAAATAAGGTTTTGTCAAAGGAGAACCTTATTTATTTGTTATTAAATTGTACGGATATGCAATAGAAGTCTTTATTTTAAAGAACGTTCAATAGCGCTGATTATTCTATTTATGTATAAAATAGAGGAGGCAGGGGATTATTATTCTGCAGGCAGTAATGTAGCATTAATTAACGTAATTGGTTCTATTGGGACATCATCCCAGCCCATTCCATCGTTGTATTCCGTTTTCACTAAATTCATTGCATCAACAACTTCTTGGCCTTCAACAATGGCGCCAAATACGGTATATCCCCAACGACGGCCAGGATCTAAGCTTTTATTGTCTGCCGTATTAAAAAAGAATTGACGATTCGCTGTGTGTGGACGGTTTTCTTTTGCCATAGCAATAGTACCCATGATATTTTTTAAACCATTACCTGATTCATTGACAATATCGCCATCCACTTTTTTTACATTGAAGTTTTCATCGTAACCTCCACCTTGCACGATAAAGTCAGCGACTACTCGATGAAAAATGGTGTTGTTGTATTCACCTTTAACGACATACATTAAAAAGTTATCAACCGTTAAAGGAGCACGAATTCGGTCTAATTCAACAATAATGGTTCCTTTGGACGTTTCTAACTTTACAAGGGGGAATATGTTGTTAGGGTCAATTGTAATATTTTTTGCTGCAATAGTACTGGATAAAAATATGAGTAAAAAAAGTAAACGTATCATGTTGATTTCTTCTTTAGCCGCAGGTTAAAGGTTATTTTATAAAGTTTTTTATTTCAGTATTACTGATGATTTGCGTTAATAAATTGCTGAGTTGTTGATTGAAGTCTCGTTCTAATACGGCAATATCAGCACTTAAAAGACCTTCACTCGTACCGCGCACTTTAAAAGTATTACTTAAGGTTTGTTTGCCATTATTGACTTTTACAAGGATCACGAGCTCATTGTTCACTTGATAATCCATCATTTCTTGTTGTACGCTGATTAAACTATTTTCAATAATTATGTCAATGGTATTGCTGGCTTGAGCGTTTATTGCTAAGCCTTGCTTTTTAAATTCAGCGGTTAACGTTTGCTTGATTATATTTTTTAATGGTTGTTGGCTTGAATAGATCTCCGCCGCTTTGTCTTTTCTTAAAATTTGTACTATGTGTTGAGCGCTGCGCATATCAGTAACTGTGATATTTGTCTGCTTATTTTGATAATCACTTTGGCTTGATGCACTGTTAGTGATACTTAAATCAGGGGCAATAACAACATGAGTCGGTTTGTTTGCACAAGCCGTGACTAAAACCAATAAAGTGGTTGCTGCTAATTTTTTAACTGTATTGTTAATGAATATATTTTTCATTATTTGACTCATCCCATTATTTTATTGCTGAAAGCGTGACAAATTTATCGTTGCTAGCAATTATTTTCTCATTACCAAAAAGTCGTTTAAGCTTAATATGGTACCCTAATTGTCGATTACCAATAATACGCAATTCACCACCTTTCTTTAATACACGGTGGCTATCACGAAACATTTGCCAAGCAATATGGTCAGTTGTCGCATTTTGTTGATGAAACGGTGGGTTACATAACACTAAGTCTACGCTATTGGGTTCTACATCAGCTAAACAGTCATTGATGGTAAATTCACATTGCTCAAATTGGTCTGGTAAATTCTTGGCGATATTATCTTTAGCTGAGTCAACTGCCATATATGATTCATCAACAAAAGTAACCAAAGCTTCTGGTTGTTGTGCTAATACCGCTAAGCCAATAACACCATTGCCACAGCCTAAATCAATAACCCGTGTACCAGATTTAACTTCTGGAAGATTCTTCATGAAATGCCGAGCACCAATATCAAGCTTTTCACGGGCATAAACCCCTGAATGATTACTGATAGAGAACGGTGTGTTTTCTAATGGCCAAATCGTTGGAAATGGCGAAGATAATACTTGTTCATTATCTAATTGAGAAAAGACTAATCGCGCCTTCTTTACCGCTAAAGATGTTTTAGTTGTACCTAAGTATTTTTCGAATAACTTTAATGTAGAGCTGTGAATGTCTTTTGCTTTATCTACAGCAATAAAAATAAGTTTTTGATTATATTTAGCTTTAATCGCGAAAAGTTGATCAATCATTAATGATTTACTTTTAGGTATTTTGTATAAAACCACTGTGATGTTTTCTGGCAGATTATCTAAGCTAGATAATTGAGTGATGTTTTCGAGCGATAGACCGTTTTGCTCAATATTATATTGTAAACCTTGTTTACTTATCCAAGAATCTGAGACAGTAGTCACATTTGACTGAGTAAAATTAGCGGCGATCGCGCCAAAACTGTCATTGTAAATTAATAGGTTATGCTGACTGTCAGTCAAGTTTTGCTCAATAACATAATTGATTAAATATTCGTCGGATGAATCCCAAGCAACTAGCGCTCGGTTAACTTGACCAACGGGGTAACGATCTAAAAAAAGGTTCTTGTCGTAAACACCATCGGCGTTAACAATAAAAGGGCTGATCATAATGAAGAGGTTCGATTTTCACCTAGAAGAATGTTGTCTATTGTGACAAAATATATGTAATTGAGCTAGTGATAGTTGCTTTGTGTTGTTAAAGTTATTTAATAAACGGATGTAGCTTTTTTATCAATAAAGCCAATGTTTACTAACAAATATTGTAAGTATTGTTTATATAGCCATCGAGACTGATGGTACCATTAGCCTAGCAAACTAAAATCACTCTATTTAGAACAACAACGTCAGGAATTTAATAATGACCATTGAAGCTGTTATCGAACAAAAACTTCTTTCCGCATTTTCTCCAATACACCTAGATGTGATTAACGAAAGCCACCAACATAATGTTGCGCCGGGCAGTGAGTCTCATTTTAAAGTCATTATAGTTTCTGATTCTTTTGTGGGGGAACGTTTAATAAAACGTCATCGTGCAATCAATACCTTACTTTCAACAGAGCTCGCTGAAAATATACATGCATTAGCACTTCATACATACACTAAAGATGAGTGGGATAAGTATTATGCGGAAAATACACCACTTTCACCTAAATGCTTAGGTGGTGGTAAAAAGTCCGTATAATGTTATCGAATATCTTACTATTCGAACGCTAATTCAGAATAATTAGCGTTTTATACCTTTATATAAGTAACAGGTCATAATTATATTCACTTATCGTTAAATACCTGTTATTTATTCTTACCTATTACCAGCCTAAAAAAAATAATATTGGAAACCAGTATGTTGCTCAATTGGTTAGCTCATGTAACAGACTTTATCGATAGGATCACTGATAACACCGGAAAAGTTATTTCATGGCTTACACTCTTTATGGTTCTGCTCACTTTTCTCATTGTTGTACTGCGATACGGCTTTAATGTTGGCTGGATTGCCATGCAAGAATCAGTATTATACTTTCATGGCACCGTGTTTATGCTCGGCGCAGCTTATACCCTAAAAGCTGATGGTCATGTAAGAGTTGATATTTTCTATCAGAACTTTTCAAATAAAGGTAAAGCCTTAGTCAATCTTTTAGGCACTTTATTTCTATTACTCCCTGTTTGTCTCTTTATTTTTTATATCAGTTTTGATTATGTAGCCACTTCATGGCGCATTATGGAAAAATCTTCAGAAGCTGGCGGATTACCGCTTGTTTATTTGAGTAAAAGCTTGCTTCTTATCATGGCTGTAACCTTGTCATTGCAAGGGGTCTCTGAAATTTGTCGTCATTTACACACCCTTTTATCAAAAAATGGTCAATCGTCAATAAAAAAAGAAGTATCTGAATAATGGAATATCTCGCATTAGTTATGTTTGCAGTGGTTTGTATGGTCCTTCTGCTGGGTTATCCTGTCGCATTGTCTTTAGCAGGCACAGCATTATTATTTGCAGGAATAGGTATAGGCGTTGACGTATTTGACCCTGCATTCCTTGGCGCTTTACCAAGCCGGCTATTTGGTGTTATTAATAATCAAACGTTACTTGCAGTACCTCTGTTTGTCTTTATGGGTTCGATGTTAGAGCGATCTAAAATAGCTGAAAATTTATTAGATGTTATGACCATGCTATTTGGTAAGTATCGAGGGGGGTTAGGTATTTCAGTTATTTTAGTGGGGATGTTACTCGCTGCTAGTACAGGTATCGTTGGAGCGACCGTTGTAACAATGGGGCTTTTATCACTACCTACCATGCTAAAGCGTGGTTATGACGTTAAGTTTTCAACAGGCATTATTTGCGCTACGGGCACACTTGGACAAATTATTCCTCCTTCAATTGCTTTAGTGTTATTGGGCGATGTTTTGTCGAGTGCTTATCAAAAAGCACAATTAGATATGGGTATCTTTAGCCCTGAAACGGTTTCTGTTGGTGATTTGTTCGCGGGTGCCGTTATTCCTGGTTTTATCTTGGTTTTACTCTATATGTCTTACTGTATTGGTCTTGCTATTTTTAAACCTGAAATGGTACCCAGCATAAAAGCTGATGATGTAGATAAAATTTCTGATGGTAGAACAAAAATTCAAGTGGTATTTAGTGCGTTAATACCTCCTTTATTATTAATGTTTGCGGTATTAGGTTCTATTCTTTTTGGAATTGCCACGCCAACTGAGGCTGCAGGTGTCGGCGCGATGGGTGCTACACTGTTAGCCCTTTGGCAAAAACAACTCACGTTAGAAAACTTAACGTCGGTTATGCAAAACACGCTAAAAATCACCTCAATGGTTTTTCTAATTCTTATTGGTGCTTCATTGTTTTCTTTGGTCTTTCGAGGCTTTGGCGGCGAAGAGTTGATTCAAGGATTCTTTGCTCAAATGCCTGGGGGCCTTCTAGGCGCCACACTCATTGTAATGCTTGTCATATTTCTTCTTGGTTTTATCCTCGATTTCATTGAAATTACGTTTGTGGTCGTGCCAATTGTAGCGCCAATTTTATTAGCGATGGGACTCGATCCTATTTGGTTGGGCATCATGATTGCGATTAATTTACAAACCTCATTTTTAACACCACCCTTTGGCTTTGCCTTGTTTTATTTAAGGGGTGTTGCAGATAAAGCGTTAAAAACAGCCGATATTTATCGTGGTGTTATTCCGTTTATTTTAATACAAATATTTTTATTATTAATGCTGGCTATATGGCCTGAATTAATCACATGGTTACCTCATGTTATTTATGGATAGGGAAGGAAGTACTGAAAATGAATATTACAAATAGCTTCAAAAAATTAACGTTAACGATTATTGCCAGTGTATTTTTATTGAATGCTTGCGGTGAGGAAAAAAGCGCTGTATCGACCAATGTTAAAGAGAACGTAGTCAAAAAAAACCAGTGGAAAATGGTCACTTCTTGGCCGAAGAACTTTCCTGGGTTGGGCATGGGGCCTGAAAAATTCTCTCAATATGTTGATGAAATGAGTAACGGAAGATTAACCGTGAAAGTGTATGGTTCGGGTGAATTAGTACCAGGCTTTGAAGTCTTTGACGCCGTATCGCAAGGTACCGTACAAATGGGACATAGTGGCGCCTATTATTGGAAAGGTAAAATCCCTGCGTCACCTATTTTTAGCGCAATTCCTTTTGGTATGACAGCAACTGAATTAAATGCATGGTTGCACTATGGTGGTGGTTTAGCACTTTGGAAAGAACTGTATCAACCGTTTGGTATCGTTCCAATGGCTGGCGGTAATTCTGGTGCTCAGTTTGCGGGTTGGTTTAAAAAAGAAATCAACTCAATGGACGATTTGAAAGGTTTGAAAATGCGCATTCCTGGTCTTGGTGGCGAAGTGCTTAAGCGTGCAGGAGGAGTCCCTGTTACTTTAACCGGCGGTGAAATATTCTCTTCATTACAAAGCGGCGCTATTGATGCATCTGAATGGGTGGGTCCTTATAATGATTTAGCTTTTGGTTTTCACCAAGCAGCCGAATACTATTATTCATCTGTTTGGCATGAAACGGGCACTAATTTAGAATTCTTAGTGAATGCAGAGGCGCTTGCTGCTTTACCAAAAGATTTACAAAAAATTGTTGAAGTCGCAGCACGTGCTGTAAATCAAGATATGCTTGATGAGTATAATGCTCGAAACAATATTGCATTGAAAACGTTAGTAGAAAAACATCAAGTGAAATTACGTGAATTTCCACCTGAAGTTATGACAGCGTTAAAAAAATATACTAATGAAGTAATAGCAGAACAGGTTGCTAATGATGCAGGTTTTGCCAATGTATGGAAGTCGTATAGTGCATTTTTAACGTCTATGCGTGAGTACAATGATTTAACATTAAAAGCATATTATCAAAATAGATAACATCTTTGTTCATTGAATATGAGATAAACATCCACTGGTCATACCTCATATTTTTTAAAGCAGCGTAAACTATGCGGCAATTTCTGAATTTATGTCGTAATAAATATTGAATAATTATTAGATTGCCAAGTTGTTTGGCGATATAAAATAGTATTAATTAAAAAGGTCTTCTTATGGTTATTAAACCTAAAATTCGTGGTTTTATTTGTACAAATGCACATCCTGATGGTTGTGAAACTCATGTTAATGAACAAATTTCTTATGTAAAATCACATCAACAAGCCGATACTAAACCAAAGAATGTATTGGTTATTGGTTCTTCTACAGGTTATGGCTTATCTTCACGTATAACTGCTGCTTTTGGCAACAATGCTAAGACATTAGGCATTTTCTTTGAAAAGCCACCGACAGAAAGAAAAACAGCAAGCGCGGGTTGGTACAATACCTCTGCCTTTCAAAAAGCAGCTGACGAAGCAGGTCTTTGGTCAAAAAATATAAATGGTGATGCTTTTTCACATGAAATCAAAGCAAAAGCTATTGAAACTATAAAAGCTGAATTAGGTGAAATTGACTTAATCGTTTATTCATTAGCTTCCCCTCGTCGCACAGATCCAGATACAGGTGAAGTTTACGCCTCAACGTTAAAGCCTATCGGTCAAAGTGTAACGACTAAAAATTTAAATACCTCTAAACGTGTTATTGATGAGATTTCTGTTGAAGCAGCTAACGAAGCCGAGATACAGGGCACTATAGATGTTATGGGGGGCGCTGACTGGGAATTGTGGATTAATGCCTTGAATGATGCTGGCGTTCTCTCTAAAGGTTTTAAATCAGTTGCTTATACTTATATCGGTAAAGAGTTAACTTGGCCAATATATGGAAAAGCGACTATAGGTAAAGCGAAGGAAGATTTAGACCGTGCAGCAAGGGCCATTAATAGTTCAACAGCTAATTTGAATGGTGAAGCGCATGTTACTTCATTAAATGCTGTGGTTACACAAGCAAGTTCAGCAATACCTATTATGCCACTTTATATTTCTGCCATGTTTAAGGTGATGAAAGCGGATGGCACCTACGAAGGTTGTATTGAGCAAATTCAAAACCTTTTTGTTGATAATATCTATAGTGAAACACCGCGTTTAGATGATCAAAATCGTTACCGTCAAAATCATAAAGAACTTGAAAATAGTGTTCAAAAAAGAGTGACGGATATTTGGAATACGGTAGACTCAGATAATATTGATGCGTTAACTGATTATGTTGGTTATCATCAGGAATTCTTGAAGCTATTTGGTTTTGGTATCGAAGGTGTTGACTACGAAGCAGATGTAAACACACTGACAGAAATCAACCATCTTCTCTAGATACTCATGTTGAATATTAAATAATAGCGATAAAAAACCGACATAAAATGTCGGTTTTTTTATGCCTCATTAATAATTTGGATGATAAATGAGCGAAATCTAGAGTATTCAACTAAATTGTAATTTTAAATAACCGAGATCGTAGATAGATTTAGAGTTTTTGTGTTAAAATCGCGCCAGAAATTTTAACTTAGAGCCAGTGGGACTTTTTTCTTATCAGTAACTTTTAAGGTTAGTGATAAAAATAAAGTAACCTTACTGAAATACACTGAAATCGATAATTTTTTACCTGACGAGTTTTTCTGAAAAGAAATTTTTTTGAAGTTTAGTTAAGTAAGACAATAATTGGTTTTGATACTCCCATCAAAAGTAGTGCATGTGTTTATGATTACAATAAAAAAAGGTCTGGATGTTCCTGTTGTTGGTTCTCCCCAGCAGGTAATCCATGATGGCAACGCCATCAAAACCGTTGCAACATTAGGTGAAGAGTTTGTGGGTATGCGACCAACCATGTTTGTTAAAGTGGATGATCGTGTCAAAAAAGGCCAGATTATTTTTGAAGATAAAAAGAATCCAGGCGTTAAATTCACAGCTCATGCTGCCGGTGTTGTTAAAGAAATCAACCGTGGTGAAAAACGTATTTTACAATCAGTCGTTATAGAAGTTGACGGCGATGAACAAGTAACATTTACTTCATACACCATAAATGAACTTAGTTCAATAAAACGTGAAGATGTTGTTTCTAACCTTGTTAATTCAGGGCTGTGGACAGCGTTACGTACACGTCCATTTAGTAAAATTCCGGCTATTGATTCAACGCCAACCGCAATTTTTGTTAGTGCTATGGATACAAACCCATTAGCGGCTAATCCTGAAGTTATTATTAATGAGCAAAGCGAAGCCTTTAAAAATGGTTTGACGGTTCTGTCTCGTTTAACCGACGGTGAAGTATTTGTGAGTAAAGCACCCGGTGCTAATATTCCGGTTGAAGCTCATGTACAAGTCAATGAGTTTGCGGGTAAACATCCTGCAGGTTTAGTTGGCACACATATGCATTTCTTAAAGCCAGTTAGTGCTGATAAATCTGCATGGAGCTTAGGTTATCAAGATGTTATTGCCTTTGGCCAACTTTTTGCTACTGGAGAGTTAAATAATTCTCGTGTTATTTCACTTGCAGGTCCTGCAGCTAAGACCCCTCGTTTAGTGCGTACCCTTTTAGGTGCTAACACAAATGAATTACTCGCTGGTGAAAGTGTTGATGGCGAGTTACGTGTTGTATCAGGTTCTTTACTTTCAGGTGCCAGCTCTAAAGGTGTTCATGGCTATTTAGGTCGTTACCATGTACAAATTTCGTTGATTTTAGAAGGTCGAGAAAAAGAGTTTATTGGTTACATGTACCCTGGTCCTAATAAATTTTCTGTAACACGTGCATATATGTCTCATTTCTTTCCTAAGAAATTATTCAATATGACCACAACAACTAACGGTAGTCCTCGTGCTATGGTACCCATTGGTAACTTTGAACGCGTTATGCCATTAGATATTCTCCCAACAATGTTATTGCGTGATTTATGTGCCGGTGATACCGATGGCGCGCAGCAACTTGGTGCTTTAGAGCTTGATGAAGAAGATTTAGCCTTATGTACATTTGTTTGCCCAGGCAAAACAGATTACGGCGTGATTCTTCGTAAATGCCTAACCACAATAGAGAAGGAAGGTTAGTCATGGGCTTGAAAAAGTATATTGAAGATATAGAACCGCAATTTGAAAAAGGCGGTAAGCTAGAAACGTGGTACGCATTATACGAAGCGGTAGCCACTGGTTTATTTACTCCTGGTCAAGTGAACAAAGGTGCTACCCACGTTCGCGATAGTATTGACTTAAAACGTATCATGATCACTGTATGGTTAGCTGTATTCCCTGCAATGTTTTTTGGTATGTACAACATTGGTTTTCAAGCAACTGAGGCATTAGCTGCAGGTTATGCTCTACCAGACAGCTGGCAAGTAGGCTTATTTGAATTTGTTGGAGGTAGCTTATCGGCTGAATCTGGTGTTTTCGGTATGATGCTTTACGGTGCAATGTTCTTCTTACCTATTTACGCAACTACCTTTATTGTTGGTGGCTTTTGGGAAGTTTTATTTGCTTCGGTACGTAAACATGAAGTTAACGAAGGTTTCTTTGTTAGCTCAATCCTATTTGCTTTGATTCTTCCTGCGACTATTCCTTTATGGCAAGTCGCTATCGGTATTACTTTTGGTATTGTTATTGCTAAAGAAATATTTGGTGGCACAGGTAAAAACTTCTTGAACCCAGCGTTAGCAGGTCGTGCATTTTTATTTTTTGCTTATCCTACTGAGATTTCAGGTGATGCCGTTTGGGTTGCTGTTGATGGTTACTCCGGTGCTACTCCATTGAGTGCTGCTGCTGCTGCTGTTTCTGGTTCAGTTGATTTTGCAATAAATACAGATTGGTGGAATGCCTTTTTGGGCTTTATTCCAGGTTCAATGGGGGAAGTCTCAACCGTTGCTATATTCATTGGTGGTGCATACATTCTTTATAAAGGTATTGCCTCGTGGCGTATTGTGTTAAGTGTGTTCGCTGGCATGGTATTTACATCATTACTGTTTAATAGCATTGGCAGCGATACTAACGCCATGTTTGCTATGCCATGGTACTGGCATTTAGTCACAGGTGGTTTTGCTTTTGGCATGATTTTCATGGCTACAGACCCAGTAACAATGTCATTCACTAACACAGGAAAATACTGGTTTGGTGCACTTGTTGGTGTAATGGTTGTGCTTATACGTGTTGTTAATCCTGCATACCCTGAAGGAATTATGTTAGCTATTTTATTCGCTAATTTATTTGCTCCACTTTTTGACTATTTTGTAGTTCAAGGGAATATCAAACGGAGGCTTGCTCGCAATGTCTAGTAAAAAAGAAACTCCAATTAAGACTATCGGATTTGTATTTTTAGTTTGTCTGGTTTGTGCAGCATTAGTCTCTATTGCTGCAAGTAGCTTAAAACCACTACAACAAGCAAATAAATTACTTGATAAGCAAACTAAAATTCTTGAAGCTTCTGGTCTATTAGTCTTAGCTTTAAAGGCAGAAAATATCGAGGCTTTGGGAAGTGAAGCTAAAAGTATTGTTGCTACATTCGAAAAGTATGTTGAGCCTAAAATGATTGACCTAGATTCAGGGGCAATTATTGAAGGTAATACAGATATTTTTGATGAACGTGCTGATTCTCGTAATGTGGCTAAAAGCTCAAAACCTGAGAATGATATTGCCGGTATTAACCGACGCGCTAATCGCGCTGTTGTATATTTAGTTAGTAATGAGCAAGACCAATTAGATACCATCGTTTTACCGATTGTCGGTTTAGGTTTATGGGATTTAATGTATGGCTATATTGGTTTAGCTAATGATTTAAATACTGTTAAAAGTGTTATTTATTCAGACCATAAGGAAACCCCCGGATTAGGTGCTGAAGTGCTTAACCCTAGATGGAAAGCTTTATGGCCAGGTAAAAAAATGTTTGATGACAACAATAAGGTTGCCATCAAAATTGTTAAAGGTGGTGCTAAAAAAGGTGATATTCATGGTGTTGATGCATTATCTGGTGCTACATTAACCAGTAATGGCGTGCAGCATACTTTACATTTTTGGTTAGGTGATGAAGGCTATGGGCCATTTATTACTAAATTTCGTGATGGAGGTTTGAACTAATGTCTTCAGATACTAGAAAGGTTCTATTTGGACCTGTTGTTGATAACAACCCTATCGCGTTGCAAGTACTGGGTGTTTGTTCTGCTTTAGCGGTAACAAGTTCACTAGCAAATGCTTTGGTTATGACCATTGCCGTAATGCTAGTAACTGGGTTCTCTAACTTATTTATCTCACTGATTCGCAATCATATACCGTCAAGCGTGCGTATTATCGTGCAAATGGCAATAATTGCTTCATTGGTTATTGTGGTCGATCAAGTATTAAAAGCATTTTCTTACCAATTATCGAAAGAGCTTTCGGTTTTCATTGGTTTGATCATTACTAACTGTATTGTAATGGGTCGAGCAGAAGCTTTTGCGATGAAAGAGAAGCCAGGTGTAAGCTTTTTAGATGGTATTGGTAACGGTCTAGGTTACGGTGCAGTCTTAATGGTTGTTGCTTTTTTCCGTGAACTATTTGGTTTTGGTACTTTATTTGGTTTTGAAATTTTTAAGCTAGTTCAAAACGAAGGTTGGTACCAAGGTAATGGCTTATTAGTTTTACCCTTTAGTTCATTCTTCATTATTGGTTTAATCATCTGGGCTATTCGTCAGTGGAAACCAGAACAAGTAGAGAAGGATTAGCTTCATGGAACATTATTTAAGTATTTTTGTTAAAACCATATTTATTGAAAATTTAGCATTAACCTTTTTCCTTGGTATGTGTACTTTCTTAGCTGTATCTAAGAAAGTAAGCACTGCAATAGGTCTAGGTGTTGCCGTGGTTGTTGTATTAGGTATTGCGGTACCTGTTAATCAAATTATCTATCAAGCTATTTTAGCGCCAGGTGCTTTAGACAGTATAATGGGTATTACAGAACAGAAAGATTCAATTGATTTGAGCTTTTTGTCTTTTATTACCTTTATTGGTGTAATTGCTGCATTAGTACAAATACTGGAAATGATTTTGGATAAATATTTCCCCGCTTTGTACCAAGCTTTAGGTATATTCTTACCGTTAATTACCGTTAACTGTGCGATTTTTGGTGCCGTATCTTTTATGGTAGCTAAAAATTTAACCTTAGGTGAAAGTGTTGTTTATGGCATTGGCTCTGGTGTAGGTTGGATGCTTGCTATTGTATTAATGGCAGGCATACGTGAGAAAATGAAATATTCTGATGTACCGGATGGTTTGAAAGGTTTAGGTATTACGTTTATCTCCGCTGGATTGATGGCTTTTGGCTTTCTTTCTTTTGGTGGTATTTCACTTTAGGCAAATATCGGTCTTAACAACTAGTTACGATAAGTAATTTGAGTTTAGGCCCAAGATAATTTAAGGAAAAGTCGATGGAAATAATTCTCGGCATATCGATGTTTACCGCGATAGTATTAGTGTTAGTTTTAGTCATTTTATTTGCTAAATCTAAGCTAGTGTCTTCAGGTGACGTAACGATTAGTATAAATGGCGATCCAGAAAAATCAGTAGTTACGGCTGCTGGTGGAAAGCTTCTTGGTGCATTAGCAGATCAAGGAATATTTATTCCTTCTGCTTGTGGCGGTGGGGGTACTTGTGGTCAATGTCGTGTTGACGTGCATTCAGGTGGAGGTGATATTTTACCAACTGAAACCGGACACATCACTAAGCGTGAAGCAAAAACAGGTTGTCGTTTAGCCTGTCAGGTTGCTGTTAAGCAAGATATGGTTATTGAAGTTGAAGATGAAATCTTCGGTGTTCAACAATGGGAATGTGAAGTTATCTCGAACGATAACCAAGCTACTTTCATTAAAGAGCTTAAGCTTAGAATACCAAATGGTGAATCTGTTCCGTTTAAAGCGGGCGGCTATATTCAAATTGAAGCGCCAGCGCATCATGTTAAATATAGCGACTTTGATATTGATGATCAGTACAAAGGCGATTGGAATCATTTTGGATTTTTTGATGTTGAATCAAAAGTTGATGAACCAACGTTACGTGCTTATTCAATGGCAAACTACCCAGAGGAAGCAGGCATTATTATGCTTAACGTGCGAATTGCTACGCCTCCTCCAGGACGTTTACATTTACCAGCAGGTAAAATGTCATCGTATATTTTCAGCCTTAAAGCAGGCGATAAAGTTACAATTTCTGGTCCATTCGGTGAATTCTTTGCTAAAGAAACCGATGCGGAAATGGTCTTTATTGGTGGTGGAGCTGGCATGGCGCCAATGCGTTCGCACTTATTTGATCAACTTAAACGTCTTAAGTCTAAGCGTAAAATTAGTTTTTGGTATGGTGCGCGTTCGAAACGTGAAATGTTCTATGAAGACGATTATAATGGCTTAGCGGCTGAAAATGATAACTTCCAATGGCATGTTGCACTTTCTGATCCACAGAAAGAAGATAACTGGGAAGGCATGACAGGTTTTATTCATAATGTACTTCATGAAAACTACTTGAAAGATCATGAAGCCCCTGAAGATTGTGAGTTCTACATGTGTGGTCCTCCAATGATGAATGCTGCGGTTATTCATATGCTTAAAGACTTAGGCGTAGAAGACGAAAACATCATGTTAGATGACTTCGGTGGCTAATATTTGGTAACTTTTATCTCTTTGCTATTTCACTTAATAGCGGCATCGAAGGTGCTCATTGACTAACGTCAACTCCGCGCGATCTTTTTGCTCTAAAGTGAACTAGCTTTGAGCTAAAAAGTCACATCAAAATAGTGCATGTAAAAGACGACATTTGTCGTCTTTTATTATTTATATAAGGAGGTTATTGAGCCTATTTATATAAAGAATAAAATTGAGAGCTATTAATGAATAAAATAAAAACAATACTTCAGTGTGTAGTGTTTATTGTGTTGTCAGCATGTTCTGATAGCAATGAGGCTAATAAACCCCATGAAGTGTTATTTCAAGGCATGACCATGGGAACTGTTTCTTATAATATCAAAGTGATTGTTCAACCTGATAGCCTGCCCGGTTCAAAATTTGATCAACAAAAAATACATAAAGACATCGATACTATTTTACAGCAACTGCTTCAAGACATGTCTAATTGGGAAGAAAATTCTGAATTGACATTATTTAATAAATCCACATCATTAATGCCGATAAAAATATCAGAAGGATTACGTCGTGTGCTCGCTGAGTCAATTCGTTTAGGCAATTTAAGTGGGGGAAAATTAGATGTGACTATTGGTCCTTTAATAAACTTATGGGGATTTGGTCCAGAATATCGCCCAGAAAAAGTGCCCACTGATACGGAGCTAAAGAATGCTCAAGCACGTACTGGTTTGAAGTATTTAACCCTTGATGGCAATAAGTTATCCAAAAAAATTCCTGATTTATATATTGACCTATCTACTATAGCTAAAGGTTATGCTGTTGACTTAATCGCGGAGTATTTTGAAAATAATGGATATCATAACTACCTTGTGGAAATAGGTGGGGAAATGCGATTGAAGGGCTTTAAACATACAGGTGAGCTCTGGCACGTAGCGATAGAAAAACCGTTATCTGAAGAACGTTCGGTACACCAAATTATTATCCCAAAAGATAATGCTTTAGCTACTTCAGGTGATTATCGAAAATATTTTGAGGCTAACGGACAGCGTTTTTCTCATATTATTGATCCGGTGTCAGGAATGCCAATTAATCATAAATTAGTCTCTGTTACTGTGATACACCCCTCGTCAATGACTGCAGATGGCATCTCTACTGCTATGATGCTAATGGGTGAAGATGAAGCGTTAGCATTTGCAGAAAAAAATGAATTAGCGGCTTATATGATCATCAAAACGGAACATGGCTTTGTAGAGCAAAGCACGGTAAAATTCATGCAGTATTTAAAGTAATTAGCTATAGCGAGTTACTGTATACATGTTTTAAATTTATTAAGAAAAGTAGTAGGTTAATTTTATGATGATGTTTATGATCACCTTAGGTTTTTTTCTCGTTATTTCCGCTGGAATGGCAGTAGGGTATATTTTCCAACAAAAAAGTTTAGCCGGTAGCTGTGGTGGTTTGGCTTCAGTGGGTATTGATAAGTCTTGTAATTGTGACAATCCTTGTGAAAAAAGGATAGAACGCGAACGCATTGATGCAGCTAAAGAAAATATGATTGATATAAAAATCATTTGACTTTGAATCTAATCTCATTAAAAAGCGATAATAAATTATCGCTTTTTTGTTTCAAACACAGCTATAAAATAACGCATAGTATTTAACTTAACTTCTCCACATGAATAATTTATATACTTCAATTATTATTCGGGTATAGGATACTAAAAGTTAAAATTTCGCTTTACTGATTCATTAATGTGTACTTTTTCGCTTAATACAGAAGTGATTTCCCTTATTAGACTAATTAACCAAAGACGATTAAATATTAAGGTAATACTTTATCTCTAAGGCTTTAGACTAAAGGTAAAATCAAAGCGTTTTAAGTAACTTATGACAAGTATTATCTACATTCCTCCAAGAAATGTCGATATTGTCAATAGTTTGTACTTTGAATGTTTGTCAATTTAGCATACCAGTTAACCTTGATAAATACGCGTTATGTTAAAGTACGCTTGTTTGTATAAATTAAGATCAGTAATCTATTTAAAGGCATAAATATTGCTTTATTATTTAAATTATAATTAAGAATATAGATTATCTAAAAACTGCCAGTATATTGATGATTATCTTTGATGATTATCTTTGATGATTATCTTTGATGATTATCTTTGATGATTTCATATGATTATAAATAAATTTATAGTAAATTTACTTTACGGAAAGTGAGTATGTATCACTTTCATTATACTGCAAATAATTAAGTGTTACTAAAAGCATAAATGACTACAGATATTTTAAAGTACCAAAAAATAGTTGAACAGTTTCGTGGAAATGTTTTAAAGCATAATTTTGAAACACACTTTACTGCTATGACTCAGCATATTCCCAAAACAGAACGTTTTTTGTTGAAAATGGAACTCAAGCGCTTGGCTTCTCCCTGCACACGATTAATAGATTTGCGTGGGCATGTTGACGGAGAGTGTCGGCCTTTTGAGCAGGATGGACGACGTCATTACCTTGATGATATTGCGATTAAAGTTTATGAAGAAAATATAGCTTTTTATCGAAGCTATACTTTTGGGGTATATGAAGCA
The DNA here is from genome assembly GCA_041890515.1 of Alteromonadaceae bacterium. Taxonomy (GTDB): domain Bacteria; phylum Pseudomonadota; class Gammaproteobacteria; order Enterobacterales; family Alteromonadaceae; genus Colwellia_A. Next base: position 18,179 of record JASDWX010000132.1, on the reverse strand, counting down.
GTGATGAATACCGAAAATAATTTTCGTGTGATTTATCAAAAAGAAAAAAATAGTTTAGGAAAACCCTTACCGGTCGAGTCAGAGAGGGTACTTGAAAAAACGCAATACCCAGCAAGTTTGTTCACCTTTGGACCATATCATAACCGTAGTGAAGAGCGGATGAATTTCGCTATTACCATCGATTTATTGTTAGAAGATGATCATAAAGTATATGAATGTTCAAGTTCTGATATCAGTGTTGAAGGGTGTCGATTCCGCTTTAACTACCCTAATAAAATATCGATCGGCCAAATGATAAAAATTCGATATCGTGGTTTGGAAGATGAATTTCAGTTTGGTAAAGAAAATAGTTTTAACTTTGAAGTTAGAAATGTTCAAAAATCAGGTAAAATTCAGTTGATTGGGTGCTCAAGGGTTTATTCAAATGAAAAGTTGATGGATGGATTCCAATTATTTTTAGTAGGCTTTATTCAAGGAAATAAACGTCGGTATAAAATTAATTTAGATAACACAATCAATGCAATCCAATCTCGTAGTTTTGAGCAGTATGCTTTACCAAAATTAAATGAATTACCTATATTTGTAGAAGATAGCCAAGGTCATGTTTTACCACGATATGCGCTGACTTGTCATAATAACCAATCAATCTATCAATACTGGCAAGATGAAAGTCGTCACTCAACTTTATACTGTTTAATAACACCTGAACGTATACTCAGAATTAAAAAAGCGCAGACATTAGGTCAGTCATTATTAGTTTATAGCTTCATCCATAAAAGTCAGGGGAAAAGCTTTTTCTACACGGCAGATGAGCAACAATTAAATGATTATAGCGATTTTAAAAAACAATTCTTAGGTTTTTCAGCGTCTAAACCGAGTTTCGCTATTACGCAATTATCGATTGTCGACGTTGATGTAGATAAAGCTCATTCGCCTCTAACGTTATCAAATACGCTAACAAAAAATAATCAATACCTGAATTTACCTATTCCAAGTGATGCTATTGATACCCTTCATAGTTTGCCTTTCATTGTGGTAGTGAATGACCTTACAAATGAACTGAATGTTGAGCAATATCAGCAGCTCACTTTCGACAACATTGAAATGAGTCGTTTGAAGCATTTTGGCCATAAACGGTTAACATCACCACTTCCTATGGATGAAGTGGGCATCAATTATAAAAACCAGCGACAAGAATCAAGATTTAAATATGTTACACCCGTAGAGCTTGAAGTTGAAGGTATCCGTTGTAAGGGTAAATCTCATGATTTTTCTATTTTAGGTTTGAAATTAGAACTTGAAAATTATACCGTGCTCAATAAGGGAGATGTTGTTTATTTAACTTTTCCAGAATTACAAAAGATCACATCAGCTTTTGATTTGAAAGGGCTTCCTTATGAAGTTATTCGTATTAATAAGAGTAAAACTGTTCTTAACTTACGCGTATATGTTGAAAAGCATCAACATATGGGAAGATCTTTTTTTAAAGCTTTAATTACAAAAAATCGAGATAAATTAACACCTGATGAATATGCATTGCTGATACCTGGTCTTGCTAAAGCATTACGAAATGTCTACAGCGGAAGCTTAACTATTCCTTCTTTAATGGTCCAAACAAGTGGTAGTCGATATAAATTGGAAGCGCTTGTATGTGGCACAGTGAAAAATAAATTATTTTCCGTTATGAAGCAGTTGAGTGATAATCCATCACTGTATAATTTATATCCCTTGCTTAATAATCTGCAAGCGACTAATTCAATGACAACATCATTAAAGAAAATGCAAGATGATGATGCTCCTATCTCTGAAATATTATATATTGCAGTTAATTTGGAAAAGGACATAGTCGATCAAGCGATCACTACGAAAACGTCGATCGAATTAAAATCAGCGATGTTGCAGAAAATGTTCATTTCTAGAGCGTTAAAGCGAGGTTTATTCTTTTGCATACAGGTTAAGTTGTCTAGAACTGATGATCCTGATATGGATCATTTAAACCCTGAATTAAGTTATATCAGTTCTTATGCTATTCATCGTGGTAAACAAATAGAGCAAGATATTTGGAGTGTTTCAGGAGTGATTCAATTACTTGATATCACTCAAGAAACGTTGATGCGTCATGAATTGTTATCTTGATTTACTTAGGTTGTCTAAGCTAACCAATGTAAAAGGCAATCCAGCCCACGCATATTTATAGCACTGTCCGCTTTTGCTAAAACAAGCGGTTTAGCATGAAATGCAACACCCAAGTGTGCGGCGGACATCATCACTAAATCGTTTGCTCCATCTCCCATAGCGACGGTTTGATTTTTAGAGAGTTTATATTTATTTTGCAAATACAATAAACAATCTGCTTTAGCTTGTGCATCAACGACATCGCCTAAAACTTTACCCGTTAATTTACCGTTAATAATTTCTAACGTATTGGCGTGAGCAGCATCAAGCGTTAATAGATCTTTTAAATGGTCAGCAAAATAAGTAAAACCACCTGAAGCAATGGCAATCTTCCAACCATGAAGTTTTAAAGTATCAACAAGTGTTTCTAATCCATCCATAAGAGGGATATTTTTTGCAACCTCAGCTAAAATACCTTCTGAAGATCCTGCTAATGTTGCTACCCGTTGATGTAAACTTTGTGCGAAATCAAGCTCACCTAACATCGCCTGTTCAGTCACTGCGGCAACTTGTTCGCCAACACCTGCTAATATAGCAATTTCGTCAATACATTCAATTTCTATGGTTGTTGAGTCCATATCCATAACCAAAATACCGGGTTGAGATAATGTAGGTGCACTTTCGATAAGTGCTGCTTCAATTTTGTTATCGAGTGTAAAGTTTACCAAGCTTTCTCGAGCAGAGGTTAATTGCTCAGAAGTAACTAAAAATCGATAGCTGATAAGATTATTTCGAACATTTATCGCTTTTAGCGCCTGAAGAGAAAGTTCACAATGAGTAAGTAACTCACTTAGCATGCCAATCGCTATATCACTAAATACAACTAATTCGAGCATAGTGGGTTCTTTTATATCTTCATAAAAGCTTTCTTTATTATCCTCTTGTGCTACAAAACGTTCATCCACTTTCCAGTAATTATTTTCAAAAGAAGTAAAACAAGGAAAGTATTTATTTGATTGCGCTGGAGAAATAAATTCAGCTAAGCTGAGTTGTTGAATCTGCTCAAGAGGAAAACGTTGAATAGCAATTGACACGGTACAGCCTTTTTAGGTGAATTATAGTTTTAGCGATTATTTAAAATGAATAATGCTATAGTATAAAAATGAACGTAAAGATGAAATTAATACATTTGTATTGCTTATGACACAAACAGCACAGCCTTTATACCCTAAATTATCACCTATTTATAATAAAATAATGCAATTAGCTATAGCGATTGCTTTTATAGTAATATTGATGAATTTATGGATATATAGCCAAACACAGAATAAGCAAAGTATAGAACAACATTTTTATGATGTAGGTCAACAGTATTTACAACAAGCTTCTGCTGGATTATCGGTGCTAACGCCTGAGGTCAAAACCCAACAAAGCCGTCAATTACTTCAAAATTATATTGATGAACTCCAAAAAACTGCAGTGGTGGAGGAAATACACCTTTACGATTTATCAGGACAATTGATTATCAGCAGTCAAAACGCTAAAAGTATAAAGGCACTTTTTGGCTTGTCTGATAATCAATTAGATAACAGCAAATTTTCAGTGCCTTTCGTCAGTGAAGTACGCAAAGATGTTTTAGTCGGCTATGTACGTTTAACGTTAGACAAACATTATTTAACCACTAAATTATTAAAAAATAATGACGAACAATTTACGCTGTTACGACTAATGATGATCATTGCCGGTGTTGTCGGATTTCTATTGACGCGAGGCCTTAATCGCTTTAGCCGTCAGGGATTTCGATTAGGCAATACGAATAAAAAGTCTTAATGTATGTTGCTGATTAATCATTAAAGCGAAAAATGTTTGAGAGGTTCGCTTCAATAGTATCGGCTATTTCTTCATGGTCTTCTTCGCGAAGTTCTACTAGCCTTTCAAAAATATTAACGAGGCGAAGGGGGGAATTTTTTTCTCCTTGGAAACCATAAAGTGGCATTGAAGGCGCATCCGTTTCTAATACTAAGCTACTCAGGGGGACGCGTTTAAGCGCCTTAATAGTTTTTTCTGCTCTTGGGTAGGTGATTGTGCCACCAACACCTAATTTGTAGCCTAAATCTATATACTGACAGGCTTGCTGATAACTTCCCGAAAAAGCATGGATAACGCCACCTCGATTGACTTTTACTTGTTTTAAAAGTGTTATTGTCTCGTTATGCGTGCGGCGATGGTGAATAATCACGGGGAGTTTATGCACTTGTGCAAGATGGAGTTGGAACTCAAAGAATAGATGTTGCTGGTTCAGATTATCTTGAGTTTTTGCGATTACACCATCAAGACCCGTTTCGCCAATAGCAATGATTTTAGTTTTGTTTTCTGAGACTACTTGCGCCAATCTATCGAGATGCTCTTGCTGTAAACCCTTTAAAAACCATGGATGAATGCCTAAAGCGGCATAAACTTTACTGTAAGTATTAAGCTCTTTCTTATCAGCTAATGCTAAAACATTTTTCCAGTTATCAGGTGTGATAGAGGGGACGATAATTCGATGAATATCAAGTTCAGCGCACTGCTTGAGGATTGATCCTGTTGAGAAAGTATCGTCTGAGGTAAATTCTTTGAAATCTAGGTGGCAGTGACTATCCGTAAATTTCATAAAATTATCTTTCCTATGATTTTCTCATTTTAATTGCTCTTTTTTCTAATGCATCAAGTACATTTTCTAATTTAAAATGTTCAATGAATTTTGGCTCCGGTTCCTGCTCTCTTAATAATATATCAGCTAAATAAACAGCTTGGGCAATCCCAAATGATTTTTTTAATAACTTTTCTGGGTGATGATGCATAACAACAGCCTCGATTATTTCATAAGAAAAACTCCACATATGCAATAGGTAACCACCTACATGACTATGATCAGTACCAAAAACTTTGTTTTCTAATGCATTGTTATTGGAATCTTTTACGCGATATTGAAAGTATGTATTTGTTAATTTAGCATCCATTTCGAATAAAACAACTTTGCCAATATCATGTAATAATCCGGCGAGTAGTGTATCTCGTTTAAGCTCTGCTTTTACCATAGAAGCCGCTAATCGGGCAGTCGATAAGCAATGTAATTGCTCTTGTATTAAGGAGAAATCAGGAATGTCTGGCTCATAAGAAAATAGCTCTGCGGTCATTACGATACAACATAGAGTTTCGAGTCCCATACGGGTTATCGCTTCAGTTATATTATTGATCGGTTTCCCTTGGTTCATTAATGAACTATTAGAAAACTGTAACACTTTAGCGACCAATGCCGGGTCTTGAGAAATGATTTCTGATATTTTTTCAGAGTCTGTATTGCTGTCTTCAATAACGGCGTTTAGCTGCAGATAAACTTTGGGTGGACTTGGTAACGCTTTAACCTTGGCAATCGCTTTAATAATATGATCTTTAGTAATCGCGTTATTATTGTCAGCAACCGCAGAAATGGTTTTATGGATATTGTCAATGCTAAGGGGGGAAGCAAAATTATAATGGCTAATGTTTCTCGCTTGAGCGTTAAGTCGACTTTCAGATTCATTATCATTTGTTATCGCCACTCTTATCATCGCAGGATATTTGAGCGATATCGCTTTGAGTATCTCTAGACCACTTATCTTTCCTAAATTCAAAACACTAATAATAACGTCAAATTTATGTTGGTTTAGTGCTTTTAAAGCATGTTTAGCATTATCTACATAAGCTGTTTGACAGGGACCATCATAAAAAGCTTGCTTAAGTGCCAATAGCGATTGGTCAACATTATCAACGATCAGCACTTTCATTTTTATATTTCCTATTCCAAAATTTACGCTACACTTGACTATATTCAGCTATTTTGAGAATGTCCCTAATATCAAAAAAAGAGGACGATAACTCATTTGGTTAAGCGGATATTACATCCGCTCCATTACATCTATACCCAGAATATCTAAACCTTGTTTTAAGGTTTTTGAGATATTCAAACAAAGTGCTAAGCGGGATTGTTTTATACCTTCATCAATACCTTCTTTAAGGATCGGACAAGCTTCATAAAAAGTCATGTACAAACTTGCCAGCTCATATAGGTAATTACACAAGAGGTTAGGCATAGATTCACTGATCACGGCATCTATTACTTCTTCAAGTTGTAATAGCTTTAAAGCCAATGCTTTCTCTTGTGGTTCAATAATCGTAATATTTGCATTAAAGTTTGCTTGTTCAATTTCTGCTTTATTGAAAATACTTTGTATACGTGAATAAGCATATTGTAAATAAGGGGCTGTAGCGCCTTCAAAACTCAACATGGTTTTCCAGTTAAAAATATAATCGCTTGTGCGGTTTTTAGATAAGTCTGCAAATTTAACCGCACCGATACCTACTTTTGTTGCGATTTCATTCAATTTATCTTCAGCGTAATCTGGATTTTTTTCTTTGATCACTGCTTTTGCACGAACAATGGCTTCATCGAGCAATTCTGCTAATTTTATTGTTCCGCCCGTTCTGGTTTTGAATGGCTTACCATCGTCACCCATCATCATTCCAAAGGGACAATGATCATAACCAACATACTCAGGAAGTAGCCCAGCTTTTCGTGCAACAATTTCTACTTGTTTAAAATGTAAGCCTTGACGAGCATCGGTGAAAATAATAATACGGTCGGCTTTTAATTCGTTTGCACGATAACGACAAGCTGATAAATCCGTTGTCGCATATAAATAACCACCACCGGTTTTTTGAATGATAAATACCGGCGCTTCACCGTCTTTATTTGCCATTTCATTAATGAAAACAACTTTAGCGCCTTCACTGACTTCAGCTATGCCTTTTGTCATTAATTCTTCAACAACTACAGGTAAGTCCGGGTTATAAGCACTTTCACCCATAATATCGTCGCGAGTTAATGTCACGTTAAGTTTTTGATATATATCTTCACTGTGCGCAATAGAAATATCGATAAATAATTTCCATAACACTAAACAATCTTTATCGCCGCCTTGAAGTCTTACAACGTAGTCACGAGCACGGTCAGCAAAACCGTCTTCGTTATCAAAACGAACCTTTGCTTCTCGGTAAAAATTTTCTAGATCAGAAAGGGCAGTTTCTGCCACTTCGTTGGCATTCAATTTGTCGCTTAGATGCGCCAATAACATACCAAACTGTGTGCCCCAATCACCCATGTGATTCTGGCGAATAACGTTGTCACCACGAAATTCTAAAGCGCGTACTACAGCATCACCAATAATGGTTGAGCGTAAGTGTCCAACATGCATTTCTTTTGCAAGGTTTGGCGCTGAATAATCAACAACAACAGTTTGTGACTTGTCTTCTTCAGTCATGCCACGTTGAGTTACACCCAATCTTTCATCATGGGTGGTTTTAGCTATTTGCGCAGCCAACCATTTTTTGTCTAAATGAATATTAATAAAACCAGGCCCAGCTAATTCAACATTGTCAGCAATACCGTCGAGATCTAAGTGTTCAACAACTTTTGTCGCCAATTCGCGTGGATTTGTTTTAAGCTTTTTCGCTGCGCCCATCACGCCATTGGCTTGATAGTCGCCAAAGTTAGGGCGATTTGAAAGACTAACTGCAGGATTTGTTCCTTCAGGTAAACCAGCAAGCACCATAGCCGCTGATACTTTTTCACTTAATATTTGCTTAATATTCATAAAATAAACTCTTTCTCATGGTTATCTGACTCAATATTGGCATCAATGATACTCACATGCGGTGCATGCTCCGTGTCATTTCTTTAATCTTGAGCCAACTAACTGCGAGAAAGGCGTTATTTCGCAGTTAGTCATATTATTTATAATTAATCTCATTTGATTAAGTAGAATGCTTTTTAACAAGGCGTTTACTCTTTTTTAATTGGGAGTTTAGTTTACTAAAAGACCGAAAAAAAAGAATAAATAACGCAGCTAAAATGCTATATACGACATCAAAATTAGTGTTCTCGGGTTTGGTGGAATTTAATGTCAGGATGACGCTCTTGCGACAAGTTCAAATTTACCATGGTCGGCGCAATATACGTTAAGTTATTACCACCATCTAACGCTAAATTATCATGCGCTTTTTTACGAAATTGCTCTAATGTACGTTCATTATCACAAGTACACCAACGTGCAGTTGCTATACTTATTGGCTCGTAAATAGCGTCAACTTTATATTCAGTTTTCAATCGTTGTACAACCACTTCAAACTGTAATACACCCACCGCGCCAACAATCATTTCGTTCGAGTTTAAAGGTCTGAATACTTGCACCGCACCTTCTTCTGAAAGTTGGATTAGCCCTTTTTGTAATTGCTTCGCTTTTAACGGATCACGTAAACGAATACGGCGGAACATTTCAGGGGCAAAGTTTGGAATACCACTAAACTTCATCATTTCGCCTGAAGTAAATGTATCTCCAATCTGAATACTACCGTGATTATGTAAACCAATAATATCGCCCGCGTAGGCTTCTTCTACATGCTCACGATCGCCAGCCATAAAGGTTACAGCATCTGCTATTTTTACGTCTTTATTAATACGTACTTGACGCATTTTCATGCCTTTTTCATATTTACCTGAGCAAATACGCATGAAGGCGATACGGTCACGATGCTTTGGATCCATATTGGCTTGAATTTTAAAGACAAAGCCGGTGAACTTTTCTTCTTGAGCAGTAACTTCTCTAACATCTGTTAAACGAGGTAAAGGTTTTGGTGCCCATTTAGTCAAACCTTTAAGCATATGGTCAACACCAAAGTTACCTAAAGCGGTTCCAAAAAATACTGGTGTTAATTCACCTTTCAAAAATTCTTCTAAGTTAAACTCATGAGACGCGCCAGCAACGAGCTCTAATTCTTCTCGTAAATCATCAGCATAAGTGCCAATGACTTTGTCTAACTCGGGGTTATCGAGCCCTTTGATAATTCTTTCTTCTTGTATCATGTGACCAAGACCTGACTGATATAGAAATATCTCGTCAGTTAAAATGTTGTAAACACCTTTAAATTCTTTACCCATACCAATAGGCCAAGTAATCGCTGCACATTTTATTTTTAAGACATCTTCTACTTCATCCATCACTTCCATAGGGTCACGTACATCACGATCCATTTTATTCATGAAAGTGATAATTGGCGTATCTCGCAAACGGGTAACTTCCATTAATTTAACCGTACGTGCTTCAACACCTTTCGCAACATCGATAACCATTAAACAGGAATCTACCGCGGTAAGCGTTCGGTAAGTATCTTCAGAGAAATCTTCATGACCAGGTGTATCAAGTAAATTTACTAAGCAATCGTTATATGGAAATTGCATTACAGAAGTCGTAATCGAAATACCACGTTCTTTTTCCATTTCCATCCAATCAGACTTAGCATGCTGACCTGACTTTTTACCTTTAACCGTTCCAGCTCTTTGTAAAGCTTGACCAAAAAGTAATACTTTTTCAGTAATGGTCGTTTTACCCGCATCAGGGTGAGAAATGATTGCGAAAGTACGTCTTAGATTGACTTCATTAGCCTGTAGCGTTGTCATGTTTTAAAAGTTCTCTTTGGTGTACATGCTAATGCACATAAACTATTTTCTTAAAGTGCTTAGGATCTTCTAATAATCCCGTATTTGGCGCGCATTGTACCATAAATAAAAAAAGCCGCATTAAGCTACTGGCCATTAAATGATTATTTTTAACGATAATTATCAAGAATAATATTTTTATTTTACTATTTATTAAATCAACAAGAAATAGGGCAGGTTTGAGTTATTTCTATAGCAAGCAGTTAGATTTAATTGAGGAAAGTAAAATGATCATTTAAACATTTGTGATTAATTATGAAGCACTCAATTTCCTTTTATATTATTTCATTATTCTTTTCTCAATATTTGTTCATCAACAAATGTTGTCTCTAAATATTATATCGGCAATGCGTACACATAAATTGTTACGTTATCTACTAACTGTGATCAGAATCAATATTTCACAATAAATTTTGCGTTAAATTAGACATTAAGCAGACAGTCTACAAATAGTTGGCAGCATGGTTGATTTAGCCAGAAGAAACTTTTTTAAAGCAAAGAAATTAAAAACCGCAGCAGCAATTCGCTTGCCTTGGGTGATCAACGAATCGATTTTCATTGCTGGCTGCACGCAATGCGGTGATTGTTTAACGTCGTGTCCTGAAGGGATTATTCTAAAAGGTGATGGTGGTTTCCCTGAAGTTAATTTCTTGCAAGGGGAATGTACATTTTGCCAAAAATGCGTAGCAACTTGTGATCAAAATCTTTTTGTTCAAAGTGCCGAAGTGCCTTCAGATAACGCATGGAATTCAGATATCTCCATTAAAGGCGATTGTTTAGCCGCTAACGATGTCGTTTGTCAAAGTTGTCAAGATAGCTGTGAAACTGAAGCTATCTCTTTTAAGTATGTAAATTCATTCGTACCACAACCTCATATTACGCTTAGCGATTGTACGAGTTGCGGTGCATGTGTTGCTGTTTGTCCGCAATCATCCATTCAATTAAAACCACAAAAGATTTCAGGTGAACAACCTGTAAATAGGAGGGTTATATGAGTGCTCTTGAGCAAATGATTTGGAATGTTTTAGGCTATTTATCAATGCCTGTTATTTTTTTAGCGGGTTTTGCAGGTACTGCATTAGTCGCAATTATTATTTTAAAAATGTTAGGCGTAAAGCCTGTTGGGGGAAAATAGTGATAAATCTATTAGAAGAAAAACCTATAAATATTGCGGGCGTTCTTTTTGTTGCTCAGCCAAGTAATACAACGAGTATTGCTAAAGAATTAGGAGAGTTCCCTGGCGCTGAAGTACATGAAGTAGCCGATAACGGTTCAATGGTCGTTACCATTGAAGAAAACGATTTAAATCGCGGTGAAAAGGGCCAAGGCCTTATTAACACCATAACAGATATGAGCAAGTTACCGGGTGTGATCTCGTCATCATTAATTTTTCATCACAATGATTATGGGCTACCACAACATCAGGGGAAAAATGTATGACATTAACAAGACGTGATTTTATAAAAGCAAATGCGATTGCAGCAACAGCGGTTGCTGCGGGTATTGCAGTGCCCACTTCAGCTTCAAATTTAATCACTAAATTATCAGATACAACCATTAAGTGGGATAAAGCCCCTTGTCGTTTTTGTGGCACAGGTTGTAGTGTATTAGTTGGAACACAAGAAGGAAAAGTGGTTGCAACTCAAGGGGATCCTCAAGCGGAAGTGAATAAAGGCTTGAACTGTATTAAAGGTTACTTCTTATCTAAAATCATGTACGGGAAAGACCGTTTAACTCAACCATTATTACGGATGAAAGAGGGTGTATATGCTAAAGAAGGTGAATTTACGCCAGTAAGTTGGGACAAAGCCTTTGATGTTATGGCTGATAAATTTAAAGCAGCGATAAAGAAAAAAGGACCTACCTCCGTCGGTATGTTTGGCTCGGGTCAATGGACAGTTTGGGAAGGGTACGCAGCTTCAAAGTTAATGAAGGCGTGCTTCTTAACGAATAACCTTGATCCAAATGCGCGTCACTGTATGGCATCTGCGGTTGGTGGTTTCATGCGTACTTTTGGCATCGACGAACCAATGGGCTGTTACGACGATTTAGAAGCAGCCGATGCCTTTGTGCTTTGGGGTTCTAATATGGCGGAAATGCATCCTATTTTATGGTCGCGTTTATCAGACCGTCGATTAAGCCACCCTCATGTAAAAGTCAATGTATTATCAACCTACAAACATCGTAGTTTTGAGCTGGCTGATAACGGCATGATCTTTACGCCACAAACTGATTTAGCGATATTGAATTTTATTGCAAATTATATTATTCAAAATAATGCCGTGAATGAAGATTTCATGAAAAAGCACGTTAATATTCGTGAAGGTGTTACTGATATCGGCTATGGTTTACGTCCATCTCATCCATTACAAAAAGCGGCTAAAAATCCTGATAGTGGTGCTTCAATACCCATGAGTTTTGAGGGGTTTGCTCAATTTGTTAGTACCTATAC
>JASDWX010000132.1:0-6026 GCA_041890515.1 Alteromonadaceae bacterium | reverse complement strand
ATACCATAGAGCACACATCAAAACTTTCTGGTGTCTCTGAAGCTAAATTATTAATACTTGCTAAACTTTATGCTGATCCAAAAGTGAAGGTGACTTCATTTTGGACAATGGGTTTTAACCAACATACTCGTGGTGTTTGGGCAAACAACTTAATGTACAACGTGCATTTATTGACTGGAAAAATATCAGAACCAGGCAATAGTCCGTTCTCATTAACGGGTCAACCGTCAGCATGTGGTACTGCGCGTGAAGTCGGCACTTTTTCACATAGATTACCTGCTGATTTAGTGGTGAAAAATCCTAAACACAGAGCAATCGCAGAGAAAATTTGGAAACTACCAAAAGGCACTATTCCCCCTAAACCTGGTTATCACGCTGTTATGCAAAATCGCATGCTTAAAGATGGTAAGTTAAACGCTTATTGGGTTATGTGTAATAACAACATGCAGGCTGCACCTAATATCAACGAAGAAGCTATTCCTGGTTACCGTAACCCTGAAAATTTCATCGTTGTTTCTGATCCATACCCAACCGTTACCGCACAAGCTGCTGATTTAATTTTACCGACAGCAATGTGGGTAGAAAAGGAAGGAGCCTATGGTAATGCAGAGCGTCGCACACAATTTTGGCATCAACAAGTGAATGCACCAGGTGATGCTCGTTCAGATTTATGGCAAATCGTTGAATTTTCTAAACGCTTCAAAATTGAAGACGTATGGCCAGAAGAGCACTTAGCTAATAATCCAGAGTACCGCGGTAAAACTATGTATGACGTGCTTTATGCAAACGGCAATGTAGATAAATTCCCAATGAGTGAATCTAAAGGTGATACAAACGTTGAAGGCGATTATTTTGGCTTCTATATTCAAAAAGGTTTATTTGAAGAATATGCAGCATTTGGCAGAGGTCATGGCCATGATTTAGCTCCTTTTGATCGTTATCACGAAGTGCGAGGCTTACGCTGGCCGGTAGTAAACGGTGTAGAAACCAAATGGCGTTACCGTGAAGGTTACGATCCTTATGTAGAGAAAGGCAGTGAAGTACAGTTTTATGGTAAAAAGGATAAAAAAGCGATTATTTTTGCCTTACCTTATGAACCTGCTGCTGAATCTCCAGATGAAGAATACGATTTATGGTTAAGTACGGGTCGTGTACTTGAGCATTGGCATTCAGGCTCTATGACCGCGAGAGTCCCAGAGCTTCACAAAGCATTCCCTGATGCGGTGTTATTTATTCACCCAGATGATGCTAAGTCACGAGGTTTACGTCGTGGTGATGAAGTGCTAATTGAGTCTCGTCGGGGCGAAGTGAAATCACGTGTTGAAACAAGAGGACGTAATAGACCGCCAAAAGGTTTGGTATTTATGCCTTGGTTTGATGCAAAACAGCTGGTTAATAAATTAACGCTTGATGCTACAGATCCTTTATCTAAACAAACTGACTTTAAAAAATGTGCAGTTAAAGTAAAAAAAGTCGTTGTTTAGCACCGATTACATTTATGTAACCTATTAAGGAGAAGGTCAAATATGAAAATATTATCATTAATAATAGCGGCTAGTTTAGCCATTTCAATCAATGTAATCGCTAGTCAAGAAGTAGTAACAAATGGTGGGTTAGATACTGTTCGTGGTATGACTAAAATTAATGAAACAAAAAGTGCTGCAGCACTCAAACGTGTGATTAAAGATAAAAACCCGATAAAGCGTAACTATGTTCATCAACCGCCTGTTGTGCCACATCAAATTTGTGGGTATAGGGTAAATAAAGACAGCAACAAATGTTTAACTTGTCATGGCTGGAAGTATGCGAGAGAAACAGGAGCAACCAAAATTAGCTTAACGCATTTTGAAACACGTGACGGTAAAACATTGTCCGAAGTTTCCCCACGTCGTTATTTTTGTTCTCAATGTCATGTGACTCAAGCTGATGCGCCTGAGCTGGTTGATAATACCTTTAAGCCTGTTGAATCATTGGGTAACGAGTAAACAATGATTTTATCAAAGCGTAATTGAGAGGATAAAAATGACAAAAGAATCAAAAATAATAAGCTTACTGAGATATTTGAAATCGCCAAGTAGCGCAGCCTTATGGTTTATTTTAGCGATAGGTTTTGCTGGCGGTGTGATTTTTGGGGGGGGATTTAACACCGCCTTAGAAGTAACGAATACTGAGGAGTTCTGCATTAGCTGTCATGAAATGGAAGATAATGTTTATGAAGAGTATAAAGAAACAATACATTACTCTAACCGCTCGGGTGTTCGTGCGACTTGTCCTGACTGTCATGTGCCTAAGAAATGGACGCATAAAATTGTACGTAAAATTGCTGCGAGCAAAGAAGTGTGGGGCATGCTTACTGGTTTGATTGACACAAGAGAAAAATTTACAGAGCATCGTAGAGTGTTGGCTGAACGTGAGTGGAAGCGCATGAAAGAGAATGATTCACTGGAATGTCGTAATTGTCATAACTTTGAATACATGGACTTTTCAGAGCAAGGTAATCGGAGTGTGACAATGCATTCAAGTGCTTTAGCGTCAGGTGAAAAAACCTGTATAGATTGCCATAAAGGTATTGCTCACGAATTACCTGATATGAAAGGTGTAGAAAACTGGTAGTTATTTTTCTACAGTGAAAGCTACATAGCCTCATTTGAAAAACCCTTTAATTATTCATCATTAAAGGGCTTTTTTTTGGGTAATATATTATCACTGCAGGTGTTATTATTTGGTATGAATGATGAGGTAATAATTCGACTATACAGTATTTTTTTTAGTAAAAGTTAGAGGTTTTTCTTCATTACAATAGCATCTTCATAACCGAAGCCAGAGGCACTTGGGTAATAACCTGTTCTGCGACCTGTTTCGGTAAATCCATTATTTATATACATCATTTGTGCACTGATATTTTTTGAACGCACTTCTAACCAGACAATCGTGTTGTTTAGTTTTTTGGATTCCTTAAAAAAGTGCTCAAGTAATGCTTTACCGTAACCGTTACCTTGCTGATCAGGTAATACACAAATATCCATTAACGTTGCTTCACCAGCAACATGTTCACCAATATAAAAACCAATTAATGTATCTTGTACTTTTAAGTAGTAACCAAAATAGCGGTTACCAATACAGCTGATAAATGTTTTTTCGCTCCAAGGATGAGAATGACACGCAGTCTCAATAGGCATTAAGTTTTCAACATCTTTTACCGATATTATTGTGTAATTTAAAGTCATATTATTGAATGGTCTTGTAATGTTTGCCAAAGTGCTTTTTTTAATTCAGGTGAATTTTCCAAAACATTTAGAGAAGGAGTGATCAGGTGTTGATGAGTTAATGATATCTCGTTTTTGAGACTAAATTGCCAGCTTAATAAACCCAATGATATCGAGTTTTCATCGCTGCTTATTTCACCTATAGATAATCCTAAACTATTAACAATATCATTAAAAATATTTTTTTCAGTGATAGATGGTAATTCAATATCAAGATATTCTTCGTTATCGACAATACTCGCTTTGGCAGTGTTTTTTAATTGCCAAAGATCAATTCCCATTGCTTGTAATTGTGAAAATTGTCTTTTAGTAATAGCCATAAATAAGCCGATAAAAATAGAAAATTAGGAATGGCGACATCATGACAGAATTTGAACTTAATACCAATTAATAGCGAGTATTCTTATATTGTTTTCTTAATATTCTGATTAATGACAAGCTGTTCAATTTCGTTAATCGGTATTGCTTTGCTGAAGTAATAGCCTTGGTATTGTTGACAATTTAATTGTTGTAGAAATTCAAGATGCTCATTTATCTCAACACCTTCTGCAATAACGCTAAGGTTTAAGTTGTTTGCTAAATTTACTATAGAACGAACAATGCTTTTGTCTATCTCAGATTTATGCATATCCATAATAAATGACCGATCAATTTTAAGCACATCAATGGGAAATTTTTTCAAATAGTTAAGTGAAGAAAATCCTGTACCAAAATCGTCAAGCGAAAGTTTGAATCCAAGTGCTTTAATCTGATTCATTGTTGAAATCGCTAAGTCTATATTCTCAAGCAGCATACCTTCTGTAATCTCAATTTTTATTCGTGAAGGAAAGATTTTATATTGTATTAATTTATCTTTTAAAAGTGCGATTAAACTTTCAGAATCAGAAAACATTTTTGCAGATACATTGATTGAAATAGGCCCGAAATTTATTGATTGCTTTTGCCATTGAGCTACTTGTATAAAAACCTTATTTATGGCAATTCTATCGATTTGATCTATCAAACCAAGCTTTTCAGAAAAAGGAATGAAACTGTCAGGGTAAATAATATTTCCATCAGGTTCTATCCAACGTATCAACGCTTCAGCACCTGAAATTATGCCTGATTTAGTATCTACAAAGGGTTGATAATAAAAATCAAAATAATCACTCTTTATCGCTTCTAATAGCTTTTGTTCTAGGGCTAATTGTTCAGCAGCTTCGTTATTCATGCGTTGTTCAAAGAATTTATAATTGTTCTTACGTTGTGCCTTAATATCAAACATGGCTAACCCAGCTTTACGTAATAGCTCCTGAGGGTTTTGGGCATCTTCCGGGAATCGAGTTATACCAATACTGGCTGTAACAGAAATCTGTTGTTTATCAAAAGTGTATACCTCATCAAAACAGGACAATATTTTACGAGCAACCGCTGTTGCACCATATTTAGGATCAGAAAGCTCTACCAAAACACAAAATTCTGCACCATTAATACGAGCAATAACATCTTTTGGATGTAATATGTCACTTAAGCGTTGTGCGATTTCACAAATTATTTTGTCACCAGCACTGTGTCCGTATGTGTCATTAACCTTTTTAAAATTATTTACATCCAGTAATAGTACGGTTGGTGACTTTTGAGATCTTTGCGAGTTTAACGATGATTGGGCAATTAATTCATGAAGTAAGGTTCTGTTAGGCAATTCGGTTAAATCATCATGAGTTGCTAGCTTACTCAGTTGTTTTTGTATTTTTATTTTTTCAGTGATATCCCTGAAAACACCGAGATAATGGATGATTTCATTGTTGTCATTTTTTATGGCTTCAATTTCTAACTCTAAGCAATAAATTTCACCTGACGATCTTTGATCATAAAGTTCGCCCAACCAAGTATCATTGAGCATTGCTTGGGTTCGTAATTTTTCTGAAAAATCAGCAGGCTGACCATTTATTTGAGCAAAAGTGACTTTTTGACCTATTACGGCAGATTTGTGTTTGTGGGTGTGAGTCACATAAGCATTGTTGACTGCTTCAATTTCAAAGTCTTTGTTTGTTATCCAAACAGCGTCAGAAGTGTTTTTAAAGGCAATTGATAACAACATCAGTTGCTTTTCACGGGCACTGATTTCCTTATTATAAACGCTTAATTTTAATTGTTCTTTTCGGCTGTAGTAGCGGCTAACCGCTAATAATATAATCATTAAAGCTAACGTACTTACAATAATGACAACAGTGCTTTGGCCCTTCGCAGATTCGAGTTCTAAGGTATTTAGTTGATTTTTAGCTTGCAATAATGTGATCTGTTTTTGTTTAACTTCAGTTTTATATTTTGCATGGAGAATATTGACAGAGTTTTGCTGGGCATCGCTATTAAGTTTGTTTATTAATAAGGTATATTGATCATAAAAATTTAATGCTTGTTCCCATTTCTGTTGTACTTTATAGGCTTTACTTAAACGTTGATAGGCTTCGGCCTCTAATCGTTTAAGTTTTTTCTGTTGGTAGTAGAGCAACGATCGCTTAAAAATAGTTTCCGCTTGAGCGTATTTCCCTTGCAGTAAGTAGATCTCACCTATAAAACCTTCTGCACCTATTTGTGATTTTTTATTAGCCGTAGAAGTGCTTAATTTCAACGCTTTTTTAAGCCACTCTTCTGCTAAAGTAAGCTCATTAAGCATAATGTACGTTTCTGCAAGGCCTATGATGGCACCTAATGTCTCTTTAGGAAAAAGTATTAGACGTCAACTAACTTGTCCGGTCGGCGTCAATTAACTTGGCCGGT
>JASDWX010000131.1:0-8972 GCA_041890515.1 Alteromonadaceae bacterium | reverse complement strand
GCAAGAATGGCTGAATTCAATAAAGCACAGATCGGCTATTCAATTGATAAGAATGGGGTAAGTTTAGTTCATAGCGACAGTGATAATGCAAATAAGAGTGGCAACTGGCAAAGCTCTTGGGTAGTTATCGCTAAAGATACAGAATTGGGTGACCCGTACTTTGTAGATGTCACTGATGAAAACTTAGCTGTTTATACTGCGATTGCTGAAGAAGAAAATCAATGGCAACGAACAGTCGTAAGCTCAACTTTAGAAGGGTTTGCTAAATGTTTAACCGCAATTTATCAACAAGGTGAGCAAAAGTCAGCAATGTATATTCCCGATGAAAGCTGTATTTTTGATTTGGAAGTATTAGAAACCTTTGGTATGCAACTCGTTGAACTTGCACAAACGAACGACTTCTGGCAAAACTTTTTTGTCGGTTATGTTGACTGGCTTCGTGATGAACATGTGTGATTTAAGATTTGCACAGATTGCAAGGTGAACAAGTTCATCATTCTTTTTATTTTTTTATATGATGATAGAAATACTATACGCCCTTATCAACCGTTGCAGGGTATAATACACAGGTGTTTTTTGATCTTGTTTTGGAGTGTAGTTTGCAGTTTACAGATTTTGGTTTAGACAGCCGTTTAATGTCAATGGTTGAGCATTTAGGTTTTACAGAGCCAACAGAAATTCAGCAGCATGCTATTCCTGCAGCAATGGCAGGACATGATTTAATTGCATCGTCAAAAACAGGTTCGGGTAAAACGTTAGCGTTCATTATTCCTGCCATGGAACGCTTAATTAGAAATCGTGCGTTGTCTAAACGTGATCCTCGCGTACTTATTCTTATGCCAACACGAGAGTTAGCGAAACAAGTATTTACACAACTACGTTTGTTTACTTCGGGTTCACAATTCAAAGCGGTGCTTATTTTGGGTGGTGAGAACTTTAATGACCAAGTAAAAACACTCGAAAAAGACCCTCACTTTATTGTTGCTACGCCGGGTAGACTGGCTGATCATTTATCTCAAGGTCACTTTTATTTAAAGGGCTTAGAGCTACTTATTCTTGACGAAGCTGATCGCATGTTAGATTTAGGCTTCTCAAAGCAATTAAAACAAATTAATGATGCTGCGGATCATCGAAAACGTCAAACTTTGATGTTTTCAGCAACATTAGATCACGCACAAGTGAATGAATTCGCACTCGCGTTATTGAAAAAGCCTAAACGCATTGCGATAGGCTCTGCACACACAGAGCATAAAGACATCACTAAAAGATTTTATTTATGTGACAACCTAGACCATAAACAAGATTTGCTTGAACATTTTTTGAAAACTGAAAAGTATCAACAAGTTATTATTTTTACTGCAACACGAAGTGATACTGACCGTTTATCAAAGTTACTTACTGAGCAGGGGCTAAGTACTGTCGCATTAAGTGGTGAGCTCAACCAAGGTCAGCGTAATCAAATAATGGACGGCTTTAGTAAAGGACAACAAAAGATATTGATAACCACTGATTTAGCTTCTCGAGGTTTAGATTTGGTTAACGTATCACATGTATTTAATTTTGATATGCCAAAGCACACCGAGGAATTTGTTCATCGTATCGGCCGAACGGGTCGAGCGGGTAGTACAGGTGATGCAATTTCATTTGTTGGACCTAAAGATTGGATAAGTTTTAAAAATGTTGAAGGCTTTTTACAGCAAACCTTCAATTTTGATGTTGTTGATGGTTTAAAAGCTGAATTTAAAGGCATCAAACCGAAAAAACCAAAAGCAGCCGTTAAGGCAAAATCTTCGTTGAAAGCTAACGATAAAGCTAAAAGAGTTCAACCTAAAAAAGTGGTAAAAAGAGTTTTTGTTGCACAAGATGTTGGTGAACTACCGGTTTTACGTAAAAAATCTGTTTTACCTGTTAGTGAAATAGATAACAATTCTGAAACAGAGACTGATTAATTATACAGAGTAGAAAGGCGTTAATATAACATGCCTTTTGAATCAATCGCTTTCAGCGTCTGAATCAATAATAGTGGCTATTTCAAAATGACTTCACAAGACAACGCTCAAAAAATTCAAAATATTGTATTGAGCGTTAAAGCGGAAGAAAGCCGTTTACGTGTCAAATACTCATTTTTAAAGAAGCAAGATGCAATCGGTTTATGTATTTTAGCCTTGTCTCTTTCTGGAATGATAATCAGTGCATGCTTATATTATTATGCATTTATTCCTGCGTGGCTCTGCATTATTATTACTGCAATTTTCGCCTCAATATCCCATGAATTAGAGCATGATTTAATTCATAAACTCTATTTCCGCAACAATGCTTTTATGCATAATTTTATGATGTTTACTGTTTGGTTAATGCGGCCGAGTACTATTAATCCTTGGTATCGTCGAAAAATTCATTTACTACATCATAAAACGTCTGGAACAGAGCAGGACCTTGAAGAAAGGCTTGTGGGGAATGGTATCGCCAATATTTTTGTACGCTTTATTGTCATGTTTGATGGTTTGTTAGGTTTGTTTTTACAGAGAAAACGCTTAAATAAGGAAGTGAAGTTTTTTAATTTTTTTACTGTTTTTAATGCGGGTTTCCCGCTTACCCTTTTTTATTACATCTTTGGATATGGCTTTATTTTATTTCACGGTATTAATGCGTTTATGCCTGATGACTATAATTACCCTAATTTTTTATTCTCATTTGTTGAATTAAGTCATTTGATTATGGTAACGCTTATTGCCCCTAACTTTTTGAGATCAGGGTGTCTTAATTTGGTGACCTCGTACCTTCATTATTATGGTAGTGTTGATAGCGTATTAAAGCAGACTCAGGTATTTAAAGGTTTGTTTATTTGGCCATTTAACCTTTTCACTTTTAACTTTGCGGGTACCCATGCAATACATCATTTTGTCGTGCAGCAGCCATTTTACTTAAGACAAATGTTGGCAAGTACTGCACATAAAGTGATGAGAGAAAACGGTGTTAGGTTTAATGATTTGAGTACTTTGACTCAAGCCAATAGATATAGAGCTTTATAACGGCCTGTTTGCGAATAGCTCAATACATTATTATTGAGCTATACAGTATTTTTATTCTTCGATTAATTTCTTTAACGTGAAAGTCGTGTGATCTTCGCCTAGCTTTGCTTTCAAATAAGGCAATATTCCAGACAATTGACTTTCTAATTGCCATGGTGGATTAACAATAAAAAGACCTGTTCCAGTCATTCCATATTCTTCACTGTCAGGGTGTAAACAAAATTCAACTTGTAGTAAATTTTTTACTTCGCTACGTGAAAAGTCCTTTTCCATGGCGTTAATGCGTTCACGAGTCACGACTGGATACCAAAGTATATAAGTGCCAGAAGTAAATTTTCTATACGCTTTTACAATAGTCTTAACGGCTTTAGTGTAATCTTCTTTTAATTCGTAAGGCGGATCTATCAGCACTACACCACGTCTACTGGGGGGGGGTATCAAGCCAAGTATACCTTTGTAACCATCAGACTGTTTTACATGAGATTTGTTCCAACGCATACAAAATTCAGTTAAGTGCTGAATGTCAGTTGGGTGTAATTCAAACAAATGAGCACTGTCTTGACGACGCATGAATTGTTTTGCGATACCCGGTGAACCAGGATAAATCTCTAGTTCGCTATTTTCAATATTCAATTTCTGAAGTAACTCAACATAAGGCATCAAAGCCTCTGGAAAATCTTCATCATTTGAAACAGCAAGAATTTTAGCTATGCCATCTTTGTATTCACCTGTTTTCTGTGCATATTCATCATTGAGTGAATACATGCCAGCACCAGAGTGACTATCGATATAAGTAAAGCCTTTATCTTTACGCACCATATATTCAAGTACAAGGGTTAAAACAGAGTGTTTTAACACATCAGCGAAGTTTCCTGCGTGAAAAGCGTGACGATAACTGAGCAAAGGAGTTCCTTAATAGTTCAATAGATAGTTTTAATTGATTGTTTCAAAGTAAAAGATAAAACACTGAGTGATTAACGTGTGTTTTATCTTATTATATCGAAAGTGATTTTTACGCTTGGCTCGCTAAGTACTCATCATAAGTACCCGCAAAATCAATGTATCCGTCTTTGGTTAATTCAATAATACGCGTCGCCAAACTAGATACAAATTCACGATCATGACTTACAAACACTAGTGTACCTTCATAGTTTTCTAAAGCCATGTTAAGTGATTCAATAGACTCCATATCCATGTGGTTAGTAGGTTCGTCCATCACAAGGATATTAGGTAGTTGCATCATCAATTTACCAAATAGCATTCTTCCTTTTTCGCCACCTGATAATATTTTAACCGATTTTAGAATATCGTCAGCTGAGAACAATAATCGCCCTAAATAACCTCGAACGGCTTGTTCGTCGTCAGTAGGTTGACGCCACTGGCTCATCCATTCGAATAACGTCATGTCATTTTCAAATTCAAATTCATGGTCTTGTGCGTAATAACCAATATTAGCATTTTC
This sequence comes from Alteromonadaceae bacterium, assembly GCA_041890515.1. GTDB lineage: Bacteria > Pseudomonadota > Gammaproteobacteria > Enterobacterales > Alteromonadaceae > Colwellia_A. The sequence goes on along the minus strand of JASDWX010000131.1, from coordinate 4,478 downwards.
AGACCAGGTGAATTCACCAGAGGTCGCTTCATAGCCTACTTCATTTAATAGGGTGCGTAAAAATGTTGTTTTACCGATACCATTTTCGCCAATTACGGCTATTCGTTCACCCACTTCAGCTAAAAGTGAAATGTCTTTTAAAACATGAGCATTATCAAAGTGCTTGTTTAATTTTTCAATGATTAATGCATTACGAAATAACTTTTTTTCTTGCTCAAAACGAATGAAAGGATTAGTACGGCTTGAGGGCTTTACGTCTTCAAGCTGGATTTTGTCTATACGTTTTGCTCTAGAGGTGGCTTGTTTCGCTTTTGAAGCATTAGCTGAAAAACGTGCAACGAATGCTTGTAGTTCACCAATCTGTGCTTTTTTCTTAGCATTGTCAGCAAGTAAATTAGCGCGGGCTTGAGTTGCTGCAAGCATATATTCGTCGTAGTTACCGGGGAATACTCTAAGTTCACCGTAATCTAAATCAGCCATATGCGTACAAACACTGTTCAAAAAATGTCTATCATGCGAAATAATGATCATGGTTGAATCACGAGCATTGAGTGTTTCTTCTAGCCATTGAATGGTATGAATATCAAGATTGTTGGTAGGTTCATCGAGTAATAAAATATCAGGATCTGAGAATAACGCTTGTGCTAATAATATACGTAGTTTGAAGCCTGGAGCAATTTCGCTCATTAAACCATAGTGTTGTTCAATCGGAATGCCAACACCCATTAATAATTCGCCAGCGCGTGCTTCAGCGCTGTAACCGTCCATTTCAGCATATTCAGATTCTAAATCCCCAACTTTCATGCCGTCTGCTTCACTCATTTCAGGTAAAGCATAAATACGGTCACGTTCTTCTTTTACCGCCCATAATTCGGTATGACCCATGATTACGGTATCTATAACACTGAAGTGCTCAAATGCGAACTGGTCTTGACTTAATTTACCAAGACGTTCGTTAGGGTCTAAACTAACATTTCCTGAAGTTTGCTCTAAATCGCCACCTAATATTTTGATTAACGTTGATTTACCACAACCATTTGCGCCAATTAAGCCGTAACGATTACCGCCACCAAATTTTTGGGAAATGTTTTCAAAAAGAGGCTTTGCTCCGAATTGCTGGGTGATGTTATTAGCTGTTAGCATAAGTATTCCGTAGAAGATTAGTTTGCCAATTATGTAAAAATAATCGCAATTTACTGATAAAATAATGCGCGCGATTATACGTGAAAAGAATAGCCGAAGATATTAAATTTTACTTTCAGTTCTTTCAAATATTAATCACAGAAAAACATTTATAATGTTTAAATATTAAATTATTAGATGAAAAAATATAAGATTGGCTAGAGTCTTTGTACACAGTAATACAGCTTTAATTATTTTATATACAAAGAGACAGGTAATATTTTATCTGTAGGGTTTGATAAGAAAAACACACTTTTTAGCATTTAAATATAATAATTAACAACGTTAAAACAATATAAAAATGCATTTTATAAATATAAGTAATTCAACAGTGCTACATAATTAAAATATAAAACTGTTGCCTGAATTTTATGAGTTGGCTTTTGGGAAATTAAGCATTAATCTAGCGCCGTCTTTATAATTTTTGTCTAGGGATAAGAAACCTTGCTGCTTACGTGCAAACTCGCCACATAGACTTAAACCTAAACCGTGCCCAGGTTCTCCTTTAGTTCCACTTTTGCTTGCGACACATTCACTAAATAATACGTCTTTTATCTTAATCGGTATGCCTTCTCCTGTATCTGTTATGACGAGTTGAAACTCTCCCTCGAACAATCGAGTTTCGATCTGAATATTACCTTCATCTGGCGTATATTTAATAGCGTTTGCCAATAAGTTACGAATAATTGTTTTCGTTAAATTACTATCTGCCATAACAACTGCATTTTCATTAAGAACGTGTTTGATATTGAGTTTTTTTAAACTAAAGCTTTCTTCCATTAAATGGATCGTTTCTCTAATCAATGGATCCAGAGTTATAGTTTTCATCTCTACATTAACAGCGCCTAATTGACTTAGAGACCATTGCAATATTTCGTCTAACAACTGATAAACGTTGAGAGAAGATTCTAAAATACCGTCTGCCATTTCAGCGATGACCTTGGGTTCAAGTGTTTCGGCGTTTTTATGAAGAATTTTAGAAAGTCCTAAAATTCCATTGAAGGGGGAGCGTAAGTCATGAGACATAACAGCCAATATTTTTTTATGATCTTCTTGTATGCGTTGTAAGTGACGATTATGAAGTCTTAACTCTAACTGACTAATTACCTGTTTAGCTAGAGTATTTAACGCTAGTTGCTGCTTTTTATCCAATTTTTTAGGCACCGTATCAATAACGCATAAGGTGCCAATGGGCATACCACTTGAGCTGATGAGGGGCATACCTGCATAAAATCGAATGTCAGGTGCACCAGTCACAAGGGGGTTATCTAGAAAGCGTTTATCCTCTAAGGCATCAGGTATTTCAAAAATTTCGTCTTGTAAAATGGCATGCGAACAAAAAGCAATTTCTCTTGGGGTTTCTTGAGCACTAAGGCCTACACGAGATTTAAACCATTGACGGTCTTTATCCACAAGGGAGATAAGAGAGATGGAAGTGCCACAAATAACACTAGCCAATTCCGTTAGGTCATCCAATGCTTTTTCGTCTTCGGTATCCAATACTTCGTACCGTAATAATTCTTCAATACGGTAAGTTTCTTCAGGGTGCAGTGCTGCACTTATCATAATGCTAAAATCCTTAAAGTTTATCTACTCATTCTATCTATTAAGTTTAGACGAAAAAAGCGCTATTCATAGAGATATTTTTTAATTTAATACAGATTAACCAAAAGGAAATTGGTAATATTTTTTCTATCTATATTCGTTTTCTTGATATTCCTTGAGTCATTAATAATCTTGAATTTAAATTTTTTGGCAGTAGGGAGGATTGCCTGATATGTGATGAAAACTCAACATTAATATAATCGAATGTGTTGAAAATTCGTTTTTTTTAAACGAAAACCAAACAGTTAACCCTGATTACCCACTTATTTGGCGAACAGTACAAGCAATTCAATATTCAGAAGTTGCTTATTACGTGGCAAATAGCTGATTTAGCTGGCAAGGCTAGACTAGTTGAAAAAAACATTAGGAAAGCTAATTGATAGGTGCTGCAATGGGCAGCCAGTACTTTGTATCGAGTGATTTATGTTAAGGGAAATTGATATTATTTCCTTAAAACGTAAAGGAAGTACGAGCTTTAACCCTGTTATAGCCAACGGTCTCTTATTCAATGGATTTCGTCTTATCAGTCTTTTTTATTCTATTTTTTTGTATTAAATTAAAATCGACAAAAAATATAATAAACAAGGAATAATAATGAAAAAAATTGGATTATCTTTATTATGTCTTTCTTTATGGACTGCTTACGCAAGTGATGATTTAGATAAGGCCAATAAAATAAGAGCAGAAGGCTTTTATAATTCTGAAATTATGCACACCTTAGAACAACTTACTGACCAAATAGGGCCACGTTTATCAGGCTCACCGCAAATGAAAAAAGCGAATGACTGTACCTTAGAAAAACTTAAAGGTTGGGGATTAAAAAATGCTTACTTAGACCCTTTTGAGTTTGGTAGAGGTTGGTCACATGACTCTGCTTCAATCGATGTTTTAAGTCCTCGTGAAGTTTCTTTACATGGTATCCCTGTTGCTTGGACACCGGGAACCAAAGGAGAAGTAAAAGGCGATGTTGTTATTTTTGATGCCAGTTCAGTTGCAGACTTAGCACAATATAAAGGTAAGCTTAAAGGTAAAATTATCATGATGGGCGCAGGAAAAAATATTGATGCGCCTGAAAATAGTGTCTTCAAACGTTATGACTCTGGAGAGCTTTCCAAACTAAAAGATTTTGATGTGATGAGCTCGCCAATTCATTCTCCTTGGGTTTCGGCTGACCAACGAGATAGCGCGATGAAGCGTTATAATTTCCGTAAGTCATTAAATACATTTTTAAAAGATGAAAAAGTTGCGGGTGTTATATACCGTAGTTGACGACAAGGTGGTTTAATTAACGTTTTGGTAGTGACCATCGTGTAGGGAAAAAATTTCCGGTACCAGCGATGATTATTGAAGCTGAGCATTACAACTCATTGTCTCGTATGATTGATAACGGCAAAATACCCAAATTGTCACTCAATATTGATGCACGTTTTTATGATGAAGACCGTAAGGCTTATAATACCATTGCAGAGATCCCAGGCAGTGATGAAAATCCTGAAATTGTTGGCATGCCAGTGATGGTGCTGAAGATAATGGTGCTGGCGTTGCCGTGTCTATGGAAGCAGTTCGTATTCTTCAAGCACTAGATTTTAAAGCTAAACGTACTATACAAATAGCGTTGTGGTCTGGTGAAGAGCAAGGCCTTTTTGGTTCATCATCTTATGTTGAGGAACACTTTGTGACTCGTCCTAAAC
>JASDWX010000130.1:0-37606 GCA_041890515.1 Alteromonadaceae bacterium | reverse complement strand
AAACGGTGCTTGCCAAACACACCATTACCGCGGAGCGGTTTAGTTCTTTGTGGCAAAAGTGAACCATCAAAAATAATTCGTAGTGACAGATGATAATTTTCCCCTGCATGAGAATAATAAGAATACCGAGAATATTATCATTCCCGAATAGATTCACAATGACTATTCAATGAGAGCTAAAGTATTTCATTTGAAGTAATTACTTTACTAAATTAGATGAAATACCCTATAGATGAACCTACAACTAATAAAAAAGCGACTACTCATAAGAATAATCGCTCCGAGTTTCGATCTTAAAATAGTTTCATACTTTATTTCGAATTTCATACTTTTTTTTTGTTTCGTACTCTATTTAACGCGAACAACAATTTAAATTTTTTCTGATAATTTTACTCAACCGTCACTGATTTTGCTAAATTTCTAGGTTGGTCAACATCGGTACCTTTAATGATCGCAACGTAGTATGACAAAAGCTGTAGTGGCAAGGTATAAACAATAGGAGCTATCAAGTCGTCACAAACAGGTACGTGAATAACTTTCATGGTTTCATCACTTGAAAAATTTGCTTCGTTATCAGCAAAAACATACATCAAACCACCACGTGCACGTACTTCTTCTACGTTTGATTTTAGTTTTTCAATTAAATCATTTTTGGGTGCAACAACAATAACTGGCATATCCGCATCAATGAGCGCTAATGGGCCATGCTTCAATTCGCCAGCAGCATAGGCTTCAGCATGAATATATGAAATCTCTTTTAACTTCAATGCTCCTTCCATCGCAATTGGATACTGATCACCACGACCTAAAAACAGAGCATTTTGTTTATCTGCAAAGTCTTCTGCTAATGCTTCGATAGAGCTTGCAAGGGCTAAAACTTCTTCTAACTTGCTTGGTAATGACATTAAAGAACTAGCAATATCATTTTGTAATTCATTGCTCATACCGTGGTGCTTACCTATAGCTAGGGTCATCATAAGTAAACCAACTAACTGTGTAGTAAATGCTTTAGTTGAAGCTACACCAATTTCTGCCCCAGCTTTTGTCATAAAGGCTAGGTCAGATTCACGTACGAGTGAAGAACCAGCCACGTTACAAATAACTAAGCTCGCTTTATAACCCAGATCTTTAGCCAAACGTAAAGCGGCTAAAGTATCTGCTGTTTCACCTGATTGCGAAATAGTAACGATTAACGCATTTTTTGGAACATGCGATTTGCGATATCGAAATTCACTGGCAATTTCTATATTACAAGAAACACCGGCTAGAGATTCTAGCCAGTATCGCGCCACCATACCGGAGTGATAACTTGTACCACAGGCAATTATTTGTACGTGCTCGATCCCTTTAAATATTTCATCCGCGCCTTCGCCGAAGGTATTCATATCAAGTATATTACCCGATAAACGACCTTCTAAGGTATTACGGATAGCTGTCGGTTGTTCATAAGTTTCTTTTAACATGTAATGACGGTATTCACCTTTGTCACCACTGTCTTGGCTGATGTCATGATCTTTTGCTTCACGTTCAACTGGTGTACCGTTTATATCAAAAACATTAACGTCAAAGCGAGTAACTTCTGCAACATCACCTTCTTCAAGAAATGCAAATTTACGTGTAACAGGGAGTAATGCCATCATATCTGAAGCAATAAAGTTTTCGCCAAGCCCAAAACCAATAACGAGTGGACTACCAGAGCGAGCTACAACCATTCTGCTTTTATCTGTACTATCCAGTACAACTGTTCCATAAGCGCCATCGAGCTGCTTAACCGTCTTTTGTACCGCTTCAAGTAAGGTCTCTGATGTTTTTAACTCATAATGAACTAAGTGTGCAATAACCTCTGTATCTGTTTCAGAAAAAAATTCATAACCAAAACCCTGTAAACGTATTCTTAATGCTTGATGGTTTTCAATAATACCATTATGAACCACAGCTATATTATTGCTAGAAATATGGGGGTGAGCGTTCACTTCGCTTGGTGCACCATGTGTTGCCCAGCGTGTATGAGCTATACCCGTGCCACCAGATAATGGTTTTGTAGAAAGCGCATTAGACAATTCTTGCACTTTACCTAAACGGCGCGTTCTATTTAATTGACTGTCTTCATCTATAATTGCGACACCCGCTGAGTCGTAGCCGCGGTATTCAAGGCGTTTGAGCCCTTCTACTAAAATATCTGCTACATCACGCTGTGCTACTGCACCTACGATCCCACACATAAGATTTCCCTTTATTTGGCAATAAGTAAATTAACGTCTTGTTGTAAAATTTTGGCTTTTAACTCATCAGACAAATCAGCATCTGTGATTAATATGTCTATATTTTGCCAAGGTATTTCGACGTTAGGTATTTTTCGATTAATTTTGTCAGATTCTACAAGCACTATCACTTCACGAGAGACATCAGCCATTACACGGCTAAGCCCTAACAGCTCATTAAAGGTTGTCGTTCCTCGGTCTATGTCTATGCCATCAGCCCCAATAAAGAGCTGATCAAAATCGTATGATCTAAGTACACTTTCTGCAACTTGACCTTGAAACGATTCTGAATGTGTATCCCACGTCCCACCGGTCATCAATAATGTTGGCTCATTTTCAAGTGCATGCAAATCAGAAGCGATCGCTAAAGAATTAGTCATGACTATCAAACCTTGTTTGCTGTTAAGTTCTTTGACTAACGCTGAAGTTGTACTACCACTATCAATAATTATACGATTATGATCGCGTATTAATGTCGCTGCTTTACGCGCAATTGAAACCTTTCGTTTCGAAACTTTCTCAAACTTATGCTCAATAATATCTCGAGGTAAAGGTACAGCCCCACCGTAGCGCCTAAGTAATAAACCGCTATTCTCTAGGGCTGCAAGATCTTTTCTTATCGTAACTTCTGAAGTACCAAATTTTTTTGCAAGGCTATCAACACTAACTTCTCCATGCTCATTAAGCTCGGAAATAATACTGTGTCGACGCTGTTGAGTGTTTCTTTTTGACATGAGATTAAAATATCTTTTGTTTCGATACTTATCTTACAGAATAAGTTTCGTTTGGTAACTTAAGCTATTAGAACAAAAGTCTGCTTTTATGGCAATAATTATTTATTCTGCTCTTATTTATGATTAACATTATTATCTTTGCTATTCACTGAACATCAAAAAATAGCGTTTATGTAAAGCTATACTTTCCAAATATAGACATTAAAAATAGGTGCTGATAGCATCTACTTTTAATGTCTTAACAATTTTTACTTTTTGATAGGTCTTTTCCAAGATGAGATATTTCTTTGTTTTCCTCTAGCGACGGCTAACTCTTCAACTTCCACATCTTTAGCAATAACAGAACCGGCGCCAACTGTTGCATTTTCACCAATTAATACAGGCGCAACTAATGAGCTATTTGATCCAATAAAAGCGCCATCATCAATATTTGTATGAAATTTATTTACACCATCATAATTACAAGTAATTGTTCCAGCACCAATATTTACTTTTTTTCCTATAGTGGTGTCACCTAGGTATGTTAAGTGTCCGGCTTTACTGCCTTCACCTAGGGTTGTTTTTTTCATTTCAACAAAGTTACCCACATGCGAGTCTTTGTGCATTATAGTGCCAGGGCGAAGTCTAGCAAACGGGCCTACAGAGCATTCATCTCCTACGATTGTTTGTTCAATAATGCTATTCGGTTTTATAATGGTATTCTCGCCAATACTACAATCCTTCAAAATACAATTAGCGCCAACTTTTACACCATTAGCTAATACAACTTCACCTTCAAAAATACAATTGATGTCTATTTGAACTTCTTGTCCTATTACAATTTTACCCCTAATATCAATTCTACTAGGATCACGTAAACTTGCTCCAGCTATCATTAATGATTCTGCTTTACGTAATTGATATGCCCGCTCTAAAGCGGCTAATTGCACTCGATTATTAGCACCTTCTACCTCAACTTCAGTTTCAGGGTGTGCAGTAGCGATGACTTTACCTTCATTATGACAAGCGGCAATAATATCTGTTAAATAATATTCCCCTTGAGCGTTATCACTTGATAAATTACTCAACCACCGTTTTAAATCTCCACCATTGGCTAATAAAATACCTGTATTAGCTTCATTAATTAGTAATTGTTCTGCAGTCGCATCTTTTTGTTCGACAATACCAACAACAGAATCTTTTTTACGAACAATACGTCCATATCCATTAGGGTTTGTTAGATTTACTGTTAATAATCCCATACCATCATCAGGCTTAACCACTAACAATCGTTCTAAAGTGGTAACTTTAGTTAGTGGGACATCACCGTATAACACTAATACATTTTCATCATCTTTAATAAAAGGCGAAGCCATATCTACTGCATGGCCTGTTCCTAGTTGCTCTTTTTGCTCAATAAAGACTAAATCATCACTCGAGCAATTTTCTGTCAATGTAGCTTTAAGTACTTCACCACCAAAACCATAAACTATATAAATATTTTCGGCATTTAATTGACGAGCGGCATCGATAACATGACTAACCATAGGTTTGTTCGCGATAGCATGCAGTACTTTTGGTAAAGACGAACGCATGCGAGTACCTTTACCCGCAGCAAGGATTACAACTGAAAGAGACATAGATTATCCGTTATTTATGATATTTTTTATTAATGTAAATATTGTAACCTTGTTTTATACCATAAACTACAGCTATTAGTTTCGATTGTATCTTGATAATCAATACTTTAAATATGTGATTTTAAAATAATAGAAAAACACTTAAGTAATAATAGTAGCTGATATAACAATTTATATTATGTAGTTCTTAAATTACGGGCATAAAAAAAGCGATGTTTACATATAGTAAATATCGCTTTTTAGTCACTAAAACTTAGTGCTTAATCTATAAAAGTTAGACTTTTTTCTTAGTCGCTTGTATTACGCGTAATTGCGCAGTTACTCGCGCTAATTCAGCAGCAACTTCAGCATAGTCAACATCAGCGCCATGAGCGTTCATGTTTTCTTCTGCACGTTGCTTAGCTTCTAATACTGCTTGTTCATCCAAATCCTGAGCACGAACAGCTACATCAGCTAATACCGTTACGTTATTTGGTTGAACTTCTAACATGCCACCAGAAAGATAAATAACTTCTTCCTCACCGCCATGTTTAACAATACGAGCCATACCAGGTTTTAGTGAGGTCAATAAAGGTGCATGACCAGGCATAATGCCTAATTCACCTTCTGAACCTGTGATCTGTAATGATTCAATGCGTCCAGAGAATAGCTCCTCTTCGGCACTTACCACATTTAGATTTACCGTCATTGCTGACATTTTGACCTCCTAAAGTAGAAGTATTAGCTTAGAATATTTACTGAGTAAAACCTAAGCTAAAACTTCCAAGCAAATTACATGTTTTTAGCTTTCTCAGCTGCTTCTTCAATAGAACCAACCATGTAGAATGCTTGCTCAGGTAAATCATCGTAGTCACCAGCTAAAATGCCAGTAAAACCTGCGATGGTATCTTTTAATGATACATACTTACCTGGAGAACCTGTAAATACTTCAGCAACGAAGAACGGCTGAGATAAGAAACGCTGAATTTTACGAGCACGAGAAACGGTTTGCTTATCTTCTTCAGAAAGCTCGTCCATGCCTAAAATAGCGATGATATCTTTAAGTTCTTTGTAACGTTGTAATACGTTCTGTACGCCACGAGCTACTTCATAATGCGCTGTGCCAACTACTAATGGATCAAGTTGACGTGAAGTAGAATCTAATGGGTCGATTGCAGGGTATATACCTAGTTCTGCAATTGAACGCGAAAGTACAACAGTTGCATCTAAGTGAGCAAATGTAGTTGCAGGGCTCGGATCCGTCAAATCATCTGCTGGTACATATACCGCTTGGATTGAAGTGATTGAACCTTTCTTAGTAGAGGTAATACGCTCTTGTAATATACCCATTTCTTCAGCAAGTGTTGGTTGGTAACCAACAGCAGAAGGCATACGACCTAATAATGCAGATACTTCAGTACCAGCAAGAGTATAGCGGTAGATATTATCTACGAAAAATAACACATCACGACCTTCGTCACGGAATTTTTCTGCCATAGTTAAACCAGTCATAGCAACACGTAAACGGTTTCCTGGAGGCTCGTTCATCTGACCGTAAACTAACGATACTTTATCAAGTACATTAGAATCGTTCATTTCGTGATAGAAATCGTTACCTTCACGAGTACGTTCACCAACACCAGCAAATACTGAGTAACCACTATGCTCGATAGCTATGTTACGGATAAGTTCCATCATGTTAACGGTCTTACCAACACCAGCACCACCAAACAAACCAACTTTACCACCCTTTGCGAATGGACAAACTAAATCGATTACTTTGATGCCTGTTTCTAATAGTTCATTTGACATAGCTTGATCAGCGTAAGCCGGAGCTTCACGGTGAATAGACCAACGAGCTTTTTCGCCAATTGGACCAGCTTCATCAATAGGTTCACCAAGTACGTTCATGATGCGACCTAAAGTCTCAACACCAACAGGAACTTGAATTGATTCACCTGTATTTTCTACATTAAGACCACGTTGTAAACCATCAGAACTACCCATAGCGATTGTACGTACTACACCGCCACCAAGTTGTTGTTGTACTTCAAGTACTAAACCTGAAAGCTTACCTTCGGTTACTTTTAATGCGTCATATACTTTAGGTACAGCATCTTGTGGAAATTCGATATCCACAACTGCGCCAATAATTTGGACGACTTTACCTGCACTCATGTTAATTCCTCAAATTTAAATTTAACGAAAACTAATTTTTACCGTTATACAGCAGATGCACCAGCAACAATTTCACCCAATTCTTGAGTAATACTTGCTTGACGCGCCTTGTTGTATACCAACTGTAAGTCATCAATTAAGTCGCCAGCGTTATCAGTTGCAGATTTCATTGCAACCATACGAGCGGCTTGTTCACAGGCGATATTTTCAACAACACCTTGATAGACTTGAGATTCAACATAACGAACTAATAACTGCTCAAGCATAGCTTGTGCGTCAGGTTCGTAAATGTAATCCCAACGATGTTTTATTGCTTCATCGTCTGACTTAGGTAACGGTAAAAGTTGATCGATTGTTGGTGTTTGCGTCATGGTGTTAACAAATTTATTGTAAACAATAAATAGTTTATCAATTTCACCATTGTCATAAGCATTTAACATCACTTTCACACTACCAATTAAATCGGTAAGTGAAGGTCTGTCGCCTAAACCAGAAACTTGTGCGGTAACATTAGCTTTGAGATTATTGAAAAATGAGGTTGCTTTAGAACCAACAACAGCAAATTCAACTTCTGCTTCTTCTGCTTGCCATTTGGCAGCAGAAGCTAATACCTTTTTAAACAAATTAATGTTTAAACCACCACACAAACCTCTGTCTGTAGACACAACGATATAACCAACACGCTTGACTTCACGCTCTTCCAAATAAGGATGGCGATATTCCAAGTTACCAAGCGCGATATGACCGATCACGTTTCGTATATTTTCAGCGTATGGACGAGAAGCAGCCATGCCTTCTTGCGCTTTGCGCATTTTGCTAGCTGCAACCATTTCCATAGCACTAGTGATCTTCTGAGTGTTTTTAACACTCGCGATCTTAGATTTTATCTCTTTACCACCGGCCATGACTTATCTCCGAAACTTTATTTATGAATAAAAAGTTCTTACCAAGTTTGCGTAGACTTGAATTTCTCAAGTGCTGCGGTTAAACCTGCTTCGATTTCTTTATCGTATCCACCAGTTTCGTTGATTTTAGCCATCAACTCAGCGCTGTCATTGTTGATAAAGGTATGTAATGCTGCTTCAAAATCATTGATTTTGTTTAATACAACATCATTCAGAAAACCTTTTTCAGCAGCAAATAAAGATACTGCAGTATCAGCAACTGTTAGCGGGCTGTATTGGTTTTGCTTCATCAATTCAGTAACACGTTGACCATGTTCTAATTGTGCACGGGTCGCGTCATCTAAATCAGATGCGAACTGAGCGAATGCCGCTAACTCACGATATTGAGCAAGCGCTAAACGAATACCACCACCTAATTTCTTGATGATCTTAGTTTGCGCTGCACCACCAACACGAGATACCGATAAACCAGCGTTAACAGCTGGACGGATACCTGAGTTGAATAAATCAGCTTCTAAGAAAATTTGACCATCAGTGATCGAAATTACGTTAGTCGGTACGAATGCAGATACATCGCCCGCTTGTGTTTCGATAATAGGTAATGCAGTTAAAGAACCTGTACGGCCTTTTACTTCACCGTTAGTGAATTTCTCTACATAAGCTTCGTTTACACGTGAAGCACGTTCTAATAAACGACTATGAAGATAGAAAACGTCACCTGGGTATGCTTCACGACCTGGCGGACGACGTAAAAGTAATGAAATTTGACGGTAAGCAACTGCTTGCTTTGACAAATCATCATATACGATTAATGCATCTTCACCGCGGTCACGGAAGTATTCACCCATTGAACAACCAGCGTAAGGTGCTAAGTATTGTAAAGCAGCCGCTTCAGAAGCAGAGGCAACAACAACAATAGTATTTTCTAATGCGCCATGCTCTTCTAATTTACGTACTACGTTAGCAACCGTTGACGCTTTTTGGCCAATAGCTACGTATACACACTTAATACCCGTATCTTTTTGATTGATAATAGCATCTAGCGCAATTGCAGATTTACCGATTTGACGGTCACCAATGATCAATTCACGTTGACCACGTCCAATTGGGATCATTGAGTCAATAGACTTAATACCCGTTTGAACTGGTTGATCAACAGATTTACGTTCGATTACACCCGGTGCTTGAACTTCAACAGGAGAGAAACCATCGTTTTCGATTGTTCCTTTACCATCAATAGGCTCACCTAGAGTGTTTACAACGCGGCCTAATAAACCACGTCCTACAGGTACTTCCAATATACGGCCGGTACCTTTAACTTTTTGTCCTTCTGCTAAATCAGCATATGGACCCATAACTACCGCACCGACCGAATCACGGTCAAGGTTTAACGCGATAGCGAAACGGCTACCAGGAAGTTCGATCATCTCGCCTTGCATTACATCTGCAAGACCGTGGATGCGAATGATACCATCTGTTACAGAAACGATAGTACCTTCATTACGAGCTTCGCTGACAACATTGAATTTTTCAATACGATTCTTGATCAATTCAGCGATTTCAGTGGAATTCAGTTGCATGCTCTGTTCCCTTATCTCTTAAATGCTATGACTGCATTGCTGTTGCTAAACGATTCAGTTTATTTCTAACTGAACCATCGATAACCATGTCGCCGGTTTTTATAACTAAACCAGACATGATACTAGCGTCAACATTGCAATTAAGCTTTACTTTACGAGCCAAACGCTTTTCAAGCGCGGCGCTTAATGTAGTTAATTTATCAGCTGTTAATTCAACAGCAGACGTTACATCCACAATGGCAGTTTTTTCATATTCAGCTTTTAATTCGCTAAATTGAATAACAAGTTGTGGTAGCACCAAAAGGCGTCCATTTTCAGCTAAAACTTTAACAAAGTTTTGGCCGTTGCTATCAAGTTGAACATCACAAACTTTTAAAAATAAGTCCTGTGCTTGTTCAGCTGATGCGCCACCAGAAAGGAAACCTTTAATAGTGTCGTCTTTTGAAACTTCTGCAGCAAACACTAGCATTTCTAACCAGTGGTCTATCGCATTAGCTTCAACAGCAAAATCGAACGCTGCTTTAGCGTAGGGACGAGCGACGGTTGTCAATTCAGACATAGCTCATTCCCCTCTTAAAGTTCAGCTACAAGTTTATCTAAAATGTCGCTATGTGCAGCGGCATCGATTGAACGCTCAAGAATTTTCTCGGCACCAGCTACAGCTAAAACAACTACTTGTTGACGTAGTTCTTCGCGAGCTTGGTTACGTTCTGTTTCTATTTCAGCTTGACCTGAAGCTAAAATTTTAGCTTTTTCGGCTTCAGCTTTTCCTGCGGCTTCTTCAACAATTTGCGCTTCACGTTTTTTTGCAGCTTCAATAATACTCGCTGCTTGTGATTTCGCATCTTTGAGTTGTGCTGTTGCTTTATTTTGAGCAAGCTCAAGATCTTTAGCAGCACGGTCAGAAGCAGCAAGTCCGTCAGCAATAGTAGCTTGACGGGCTTCGATGGCAGCCATAATTGGTGGCCATACAAACTTCATGCAGAAAATTACAAATACGACAAATGCGATTAATTGACCAATTATAGTTGCATTAATATTCATTTGTGTACCTCCTATAGAATTCGTTTCAGTTAAATAAGTTAAAAATTAACCAATTTTAACGAATAATACGTATAAGCCCATTGCTACACCGATCATAGCGATAGCATCAATTAGACCTGCTACGATGAACATTTTAACTTGAAGTTGTGGTGCTAGTTCAGGTTGACGAGCAGCTGATTCTAAGAATTTACCACCCAATATACCAAAACCAATTGCAGTACCTAAGGCACCTAAGCCAATAAGTAATGCTGCAGCTATATACATTAAACCTACGTTTTCCATTTTTATCTCCGATATTTAAAGTTAAAGTTAAAAAGTTATAAAATCAATTAGTGATCTTCATGCGCTAAACTAAGGTAAACAATAGTTAACATCATAAAGATAAACGCTTGCAATGGGATAACTAACAAGTGGAAAGTAGCCCATATAAAGTGTACTGGCAATTGGTAAAAACCAAGAGTCGCAATCAGTAAGAATATCAACTCACCTGCATATAAATTTCCGAATAAACGTAAAGATAATGCTAAAGGACGAGCTAATAAAGTAACTATCTCAAGAATAAAGTTCACTGGATACAAAGACCAATGACCAAAAGGTTGTCCGTAAAGTTCTTTCATGAACCCGCCAACACCTTTCACTTTAATTGAATAGTAAATAATTAAGAAAAACACACCGCCAGCTAGGGCGAAAGTTAGATTTGGATCTGTAGTTGGTACTGGCTTCATGTATATATGAGCCATATCAATACCTGACACTAGACTAATTAACCAAGGCAGTAAATCAACTGGCACCCAATCCATTGCATTCATTAATAGAATCCATACGAATATGGTTAAAGATAAAGGTGCAATTAAGTCATTTTTCCCATGGAAAGTTCCTTTTACGCTATCATCAACAAATTCTACTATCATTTCAGCAGCACATTGCAATTTCCCTGGCACGCCAGTAGTAGCTTTTTTCGCAACAGAACGAAAAACGCCTAAAAATAGCAAGCCTAAAAATACAGACCATCCTAACGTATCTAGATTCCAAGACCAGAATCCTTCACCTACCGTTAAGTTTGTTAAATGGTGTGTAATATACTCTTGACTGGTTAATGTTGCTTCAGCAGCAGCGTCAGACATATTAATATTCCCAATGATTAAAGTTTAAATAAAAATGGTGTTAATAACGGCAAAGCCATTACTAAAAAAAATGTTCCAAAAAATGCTATCGGTAATATAACCATTATTTTGAAAGCGAATATTAATAAAACCGCCATCAAAAGCATTTTTAATTTTACGCCACTAAAAAAGGATTTTATCACTAATTTAGAAGCGCTAGCCCCTGCATATTTGAATGCTTTAAAGGCGAATAAACAATTAGGAATTACAGTAACGACACCTCCAGCTATAACTGATTGTGCGCTTAGTAGTCCCCAATAAAAATAGGTGAATAAAGTACAAATTAATACAACGAGAATAGAAAAGCCTATTTGTTGACAGGCAATCTTTTGTCCGGCTTTTGTCAGTGTATTTTTATTATTAAAAAAATTCACACTCATTAATTATCAAATATTTCGATTAAAAGCTATGTATTAAAACAACGAAGGAATTCGTATAACTCATTCTTCATTTAAAGTAAAAAATTTAACTTCAAAAAGTCAGCGCAAGTATACTGATTTATGATGTTAATGCAACAAAATAGGGCACTTGACGCCCTATTTTTGTGCTAAAAATTAGATATGATATTAGGACAGACTAAAAAGAACGAAAGCGAGCGACTATTCCATCGAGCTCATCTAAATTGGTATACGATATTACCAACTTTCCTTTACCTTTTTTGTTGTGGGCAATAGTGACTTGAGAACCAAATTTTTCAGATAAATTTTGTTCTAAGCTTTTAGTATCTGGATCTTTAACCGCTTCTTCTACTATTTTTTCTGGGGCTTGAATTTTTTTAATCAGCGCTTCTGTTTCACGTACGGTTAAATCTTTAGCAACTAAGGTTCTAGCTGTATTGCTTTGTAAGTCATCTTCTAACGCTAACAATGCACGCGCATGACCCATTTCTATGTCACCGTGCTCAAGTAACGTTTTAACGTCTTCATTGAGTTTATTTAAACGTAATAAATTAGAAACTGTTGTCCTAGATTTACCAACAGCATTAGCGACTTCTTGATGCGTTAACTCAAACTCTGTTAATAACCGTTCTAATGCTATTGCTTCTTCCATTGCATTTAGATCTTCTCGTTGAATATTTTCAATAAGAGCAATAGCAATCGCAGCTTCGTCTTCAACATTTTTAATAATACAAGGAACTTTATCTATTTCAGCTATTTGTGCTGCACGCCAACGACGCTCACCTGCAATTATTTCATAGGTATTGGCATTTACATTTCGAACGACAATAGGTTGGATGATCCCTTGAGAACGAATTGAATTAGATAAGTCTTCCAAAGCTTCAGCTGACATATCTTTACGAGGTTGATATTTACCTTGCTGTAACTGTTCTATTGGTAAATATTGTAATTCACTATCATCAGCAGAAGTTAAATTACTGTGAGCCGCATCATCTATTTCTTTATTTGATGTTAATAATGCATCAAGACCACGACCTAGGCCTCTACGTTTTGCTGGACTCATAATTTTCCTTCGATTTATCGAAATGGTTAGTCAATTTTTTTTTGGAGTTTAGGTTTATTCTTTTCTGCTTTACGTAATATTTCACCTGCTAGTGCTAAATACGCTTTAGCACCTGTTGATGACTTATCATAATACATTACAGGAGAACCAAAACTGGGTGCTTCAGCTAAACGGACATTACGTGGGATCACGGTACGATAAACCTTATCACCAAAATGACGTTTTAACTGTTCAGATACATCATTGGCTAGTCGATTACGTGGATCATACATCGTACGTAATATGCCTTCTATATGTAATTTACTATTCACTACAGATGTCAATTGTGCAACGGTATCCATTAATGCCGTTAAACCTTCTAATGCATAGTATTCACATTGCATGGGCACTAACACAGAATCAGCCGCCGTCATTGCATTTACCGTCAACATATTTAATGAAGGTGGACAGTCAATAATAATAAAATCGTATTTATCTCGAACGGGAGCCAAAGCTGTTTTTAAACGCTGTTCTCGTGAGTAAACTTGCATTAATTTGATTTCAGCGGCAGTAACATCTGAATTAGCAGCAATTAAATCATAAAGCCCTGATGTTTCTCTGCATACAACTTCATCAAATGGTTTCTCTTCAACCAATAATTCGTAACTCGTTGCATGTACTTTATATTTATCGATACCACTGGCCATGGTGGTATTGCCTTGGGGATCTAAATCAATTAATAAAACTTTTCGTTTTGTCGCTGCAAGAGAGGCAGCTAAATTTACTGATGTAGTTGTTTTGCCAACCCCACCTTTTTGGTTAGCAACCGCAATGATTTTTCCCACAATAACCTCGAAAGTAATTATTTATTTTTTTATTTTTTTATTTTTTTTAGTTCAATGACATGGCGTTCACCTTGCAAATTAGGCACGATTATTTCGCTACTGTCTACAAACTTTATATGTTCTGGCAATTGTTCTATTTCTTCGCGGGGAAATTGACCTTTTAGTGCAAAAAATCGTCCCGTTTCATCTGCAATTAGATGTTGACACCAATTGACCATATCTTCAAGTGATGCAAATGCTCTACTTAGCACTCCGTCAAATAAGACCTCTGGTTGATACTTTTCAACTCTTGATAAAACCGGTGTTACATTTTTTAACTTTAACTGAAAAACAACTTGTCGTAAGAAAGTTATTCTTTTGCCTAAGCTATCAAGTAAAACAAAATTTCTCTCAGGGTATAAAATAGATAATGGAATACCTGGTAATCCAGGTCCAGTACCAACATCAATAAAAGATTGCCCTTTAAGTTTTTCCCCTACCATCAAACTGTCCATAATATGTTTAACTAACATATCAGTGGTATCTCTAACAGCGGTTAAATTATAAGCCTTGTTCCACTTATCTAATAATTCAACATACTGAATTAATAAATCTATCTGGTTTTCTGTGAGTGATAATTCGCTTTTATCAATTAATAATGTCAGTTGAGTTTTAAGTGTCATTTATTTTTCGCGTTTAAATAATTTAATTAGGCAGTTTTACGTAATAAACCGTGTTTTTTAAGATAAACCAATAGTAATGATATTGCTGCAGGGGTTATACCAGAAATACGTGATGCTTTACCAATAGTCTCTGGACGAGCATCACTCAATTTTGCTACTACTTCGTTTGATAAACCAGATATTTGTGTAAAATTAAAATCAATCGGAATGAGTGTATTTTCGTGACGCTTCTTTTTAGATATCTCATCGAGTTGTCTATCAATGTAACCCGCATATTTAATTTGAATTTCAATTTGTTCAGCTGCTTGCTTATGATCAACTCCAGGACCAATACCTTCAATTTTCATTAGATCTTCGTAACGTAATTCAGGACGACGAACGAGATCCTCTAAACTATTTTCTCTGCTGATATCAGATTTTAGTAATGGATTAATTTGGTCAACGACTTGATGATCTTTTTGGATCCATGTTGATTTCAAACGTTGGCGTTCTAGTTCAACTATTTCCATTTTTTCATTGAATGATTTCCAACGATCTTCATCGACCAAACCAAGCTTATAGCCTTTTTCGGTTAAACGAATATCTGCGTTGTCTTCTCTTAACAATAAACGGTACTCAGCACGTGAAGTAAACATACGGTAAGGTTCTTTCGTACCTAATGTCGCTAAATCATCAACCAATACACCCATGTAAGCTTGATCTCTTCCTAAGATAAGTTCTTCCTTACCTTGCACACGAGCTGCTGCATTAGTGGCCGCGAGTAAACCTTGAGCACCAGCTTCTTCGTAGCCTGTTGTACCATTAATTTGTCCAGCGAAATATAAGTTTTCGACAAACTTACTTTCTAACGTTTGTTTTAAATCACGAGGATCAAAATAATCATATTCAATCGCGTAACCTGGTCGAGTGATATGTGCATTTTCAAAACCGTTAATTGAACGAACCATCGCCATTTGAACATCGAAAGGTAAACTTGTCGAAATCCCGTTAGGATAGATTTCATGTGTTGTTAAACCTTCAGGTTCAACAAATATTTGGTGTGAATCTTTATCGGCAAAGCGAGTGATCTTATCTTCTATTGAAGGACAATAACGCGGACCAATTCCTTCTATAACACCTGTATACATCGGTGATCTATCGAGACCATTTCTAATAATGTCGTGTGTATTAACATTTGTATGTGTGATGTAACAGGGTACTTGTGCTGGATGATCATCTCTAGAACCCATGAATGAGAAGATCGGACGAGGATCATCTCCGGGTTGTTGTTCCATTTTAGAAAAATCTAAGCTTCTGGCATCTAAGCGTGGTGGTGTACCTGTTTTTAAACGATCTATACGAAATGGCATATCTCGTAATTTTTTTGCTAAGTTCTCACTTGATGGATCGCCAGCTCTGCCGCCTTGGTAATTATTTAAACCTATATGAATTTGCCCAGCTAAAAAAGTACCAACGGTTAAAACGACTGACTTCGCTTTAAATTTCAGTCCCATCTGCGTTGAAACACCAACAATTTTGTTATTTTCTAAAATAAGATCATCACAAGGTTGCTGAAAGATCGTGAGGTTTTCTTGATTTTCTAAATGATTTCTAACAAAGGATCTATACAAAATGCGATCAGCCTGAGCTCTAGTTGCTCGAACTGCAGGTCCTTTGCTGGCATTTAACGTTCTAAATTGAATTGCAGCGTGATCAGTCGCAGTTGCCATTAATCCACCTAAAGCATCAATCTCTTTTACTAAATGACCTTTACCAATTCCGCCAATGGCTGGATTGCAAGACATTTGACCTAAGGTGTCGATGTTATGTGTCAACAATAATGTTTTACAACCCATACGTGCTGCTGCCAGACATGCTTCTGTTCCGGCATGACCACCACCGACTACGATTACGTCATAAGATTCTTGATACCACATAAATTTTTAGACCTTGGTTAAACTTTACATTATTTATTGAATAATCTGTTATTCAAAAATTAGGGAACGTATTTTAGCGCTTTTTTGTGATGAGGGGAATGATCAATTGATTAAAAAGATCTGAGTGTGATCCTTCTTATAATATATAAGATCTTTAAAGAGATCTTATTACTATTACTTATTAGTAAAGCACTTTTCTGTTGATAAGTACTTTTTCTCTTTATATAACAGTTTATTAGTTTGATCATAACACTGTGATCAATCTTTGATCAAAGGGCTTTAAACCTATGATCAAAACAGCGACTTATCCACAAGTGAAATAAATGTAAATTATATACACTGAATAATAATAAGAAATTAATAGGTTTTACCCAGACTTATCCACAATAGGTTTTTTTAGTTAACAGTTTTGTTGATAACTTATGTGTAAGATCTTTATAAAAGATCTTTATTTGTTATTAACCACTGTTGAGCTAGATCCTCTGGATCTATTTCTTCTCTCATGTCGAACGTTTTAATGGTTACCTTCTCTTTACATCCCTTTGATAACATTATGGTTTTTATATTGTTAGCAGCTTTACAAAAGGTATCATAATTCGAATCTCCTATTCCTATGATCATAAAGTTAACTGGGGATAGATCGATCGTCGTATTTTTAAGATCTTCAACAAAATTTTGAATGTTGTCTGGGAAGTCGCCTGCGCCATGAGTTGACGTACAAATTAACCAAGTCTGATCATTGCTGTTTATTTGTTCAAATTTAGGCTGTAAATGGAGGTTCGTTTGGTGATTTAATGCCAATAAAGTGTCTTCACAGGCTTCGGCAACATACTCAGTTCCACCCAACATACTACCTACAATAATTTGAAATGAGCTCATTTTAATCCTTTATTTATATAAATTAAGCGTTATTTTCCAATACAAAACGACGAAAAAATTTCAGTTAATAAGTCGTCATTGGTAAATTCACCGGTTATTTTATTGAGTTCTATTTGACATAAACGTAATTCTTCAGCAAGAATTTCTCCTGCAACATAAGATTCAAGTTGGTCTAAGCCAATAATTAAATGGTGATGTGCTTGTTCTAATGCAGCCAAATGACGTCGTCTTGCCATAAAGCCACCTTCAGTATTACCTTGATAACCCATAATACTTTTTAAGTGTTCTTTTAACTCAGGTATGCCATCACCATTCTTAGCTGATAACGTAACGTTTGGTAGATTATTGCTCTCTGAAAAACCAGTTTTAATAGCTTTAACATCAGCTTTGTTTTTAATTACGGTCAAGCCAATATTTTTAGGTAATTTTTCAAAAAATTCTGGCCATAACTTTTGCGGATCTTCACTGTCATCATCACTCGCATCAACCATAAGTAGCACTCGGTCTGCTTGGTTTATCTCTTTCCAAGCACGTTCAATGCCTATTTGCTCAACCTGATCGTTACTGTCACGCAAGCCTGCCGTATCTATAATATGCAGTGGCATTCCATCAATATGAATTTGTTCTGAGAGTACGTCTCGTGTTGTTCCTGCTATGTCAGTTACTATTGCTGCTTCTCTACCACTTAATGCGTTTAATAGGCTTGATTTACCTGCATTAGGTCGTCCTGCTATAACTACTCGCATACCTTCACGAATAATACTGCCTTGATGCGCTTGACTCTGAACCTTTTCAACTTGTGTAATAATCTTTTTTAGATCATTCACTACTTTTACATCAGCAAGAAAATCTATCTCTTCTTCTGGAAAATCAATAGCCGCCTCTACATACATTCTTAAATGAATTGTACTTTCGACGAGTTGATTAACGAGTTTAGAAAAATCACCCTGCATTGAATGTAATGCGCATCGAGCTGCTTGCTCTGAACTTGAGTTTATTAAATCTGCAATAGCTTCAGCTTGGGTAAGATCTAATTTGTCGTTGATAAAAGCTTGTTCACTAAACTCACCAGGTTTAGCCATGCGAATTTTTGGAAGTGCTAAAATCTCTTTTAAGATCATATCTAAAACTACTGGTCCACCATGTCCTTGTAGTTCAAGTACATCTTCACCTGTAAAGGAGTGGGGGGCTTTAAAATATAAAGCTATACCTTGATCTAATACGTTCTGTTTTGCATCATTAAAGGGTAAATATTCTGCTCTTCTAATTTCAGGTATTCTTCCTAAAATAGCCTGAGCCACACTTTTAACTTCTGGACCCGATATTCTTATAATGCCAACGCCACCACGACCTGGTGCTGTGGCTTGTGCTGCAATGGTTTCTTTTTGATATAAAATTTCAGTCATAATTATTTCCTATGAGGGAGCGAGGCTATTATAAACATTTATTGAGCAGAAATAAAAAAGGCGACCAAATAGGTCGCCTTTAACATTTATTATTTAAAAATTAATCTTTAGCTTTCGCTAATTTTGCTTTTTCAATGCCGCTGAAAATAATCTTCATTTGTGCAATTGAAATCATGTTACTCACAAACCAATAAAGTACTAAACCTGATGGGAACCAAGCCATGAATACAGAAAATGCTACGGGCATATATTGCATAATTTTCTGTTGCATTGGATCTTGTATAGTCATCGGTTGCATTTTTTGCATCACGAACATACTCACACCCATAAATACCGGTAATATAAAATAAGGGTCCATTGTCGAAAGATCTTCTATCCAGAAGAAGAAAGGTGCATGTCTTAATTCAACACTTTCTAAAAATACCCAATACAATGCTAAGAATATAGGCATTTGAATGATCATTGGCAAACAACCACCAGCTGGGTTAACTTTTTCTTTCTTGTACATTTCCATTGTAGCTTGTGACATCTTTTGACGGTCATCACCAAAACGCTCTTTTAACTGTGCCATCTTCGGAGCCAGTTCACGCATTTTTGCCATTGAAGTATATTGTGCTTTCGTTAGAGGATACATTGCACCCTTTACAACTAAGGTAATGACAATAATTGCAAAACCCCAGTTAGTCACTAAAGACTGAATTTGTAGCAATAACCAAAATAGCGGCTTACTGATCATCGACAAAAATCCGTAATCAATCGTTAAACCTAGGAATGGTGCAATTTCATCTAGTACATATTGATCTTTCGGGCCAACATAAAATATAGCTGAAGTTGTTGCTTGGCTATTTGGTTGGATAGTTAATGAAGGAGTTTTGTAACCTATAATAGCTTCACTGTTTGTTGAATAACTAGAATAAATTTGGTTATCAACAGTTTGGTTAGGTACCCATGCTGAAACAAAATAATGTTCTAACATTGCTACCCATCCACCAGCGGTAGTTACGTTTAACTTAGTTTCTTTTATATCGTCAAAATCGTATTTTTCATAACGATCTTCAGTTGTTGAATATGCGGCACCGCGATAAGTAGGCATTAATGAACTACCACTTTCTACAACCGTTGACTGAATTAATTGTGCGTACATTTGAACACTAGCTGCAGACGCGGCTGTGTTATTAATAATGTATTCAACACTTACGCTATAGCCAGATTTTGTAAACGTAAAACGTTTAATTACGTTTAACCCATTTTCAGCGGTATATTGTAAATCAACGACTAGTGGATCTTCACCTGTTTGTGTGTATGAGTTGCTACTTGTTAGATAAACTGGACGTCCTGACGCTTTATCTATACCTTGAGCACCAATCAAGCCACTTTGTGCTATGTATTTACGGTTGCCGTTTTGCATCACCGTAAATGGAATACCGTTACCTTGCTCAGTATCGAACTTTACTAGCTTAGCATCAATAATATCTCCACCAGTTGTATCTATTTTTACAACTAGAACATCAGTATTAATCGTGATTACTTGTTCACTAGCCTTTTGCATTGTAGCCATTGGCATTGCTGAACTTGAAGATTCAGGAATAGAATCGCTATCACCTGATGTAACTTGATTTGTTGTTTGACTTATTGCTGTTTGGTCTATTACAGCATTATCTTCTTGATATTCAGTGAATAACAAATAAGTAACAACCATAAGGGCAATAAAAAGAAAACTGCGTTGAGATTCCATAGTTTATTATTTCTCTTTTTTTGATGGTGGCACGGGATCTAATCCCCCCGCGTTTAATGGATGGCATTTTAGTATACGTTTGCCTGCTAACCAACAACCTTTTAACACTCCGAAGCGATTAATAGCTTCAATAGCATAATAAGAGCAACTTGGGTGGAATCGACAGTTGTTACCGAGCATCGGGCTAAGCCAGCGCTGGTAAGCTTTTACTAAAGCTACTGTTAGGCGTTGTGGCGTTGAATTATCTTTCGCCATATTTTTTCTAATTGTTTTTTAATTTCGGCATTTTCTAACTTATCAGTACCTGACTTCACCATTACTACCATATCTATATGTGGTAATTCGTGTTGATTGAGTCGAAAACTTTCTCTGATTTGACGTTTGATACGATTTCGCTGAACAGCTAATTTAACGCGTTTTTTAGCAATAGCTAAGCCTAAACGGTTACGTTCATCTAAATTTGGACTAACAAGAATTGTTATATGGCTAGAGCCGAAACGGAGAGGTTTAGAAAATACAGATTGAAAGTGACCGGGAGTCAGTAAACGTGACTCCCGATTAAATTCATAATTAACCATGATAGTTAACTGATCTCTTATTTAAAGATTAAAAAAGAGATTATGCGCTAAGGCTTTTACGGCCTTTAGCACGACGACGTGAAATTACTGCACGACCGTTTTTTGTAGCCATACGTGCACGGAAACCGTGGTTGCGTTTACGCTTTAATACACTAGGTTGAAATGTTCTTTTCATTACGCTAATCCGTCTGTTGTTGTTGCCCTGGCAAACAGCCGTATTGAGCACACTGGTTCTAAAAAAAGAGGCCGAATTTTATAGTTTGTAGTAGGTGTTGTCAATGTTTATAACAATCTATTTTAAAAAGATCCTAATGGATCTTTGAGTTCTATTAATTATATCCACAGTTTTATAACATTTTATTAAATATCATTATAAAAGTTATAAAAAATTCAGCTAATAACTAAATAATATGTAAATATAATTTTAGTTGTTAATTAGTCTAAGAATACCATTTTAACTACTTATTCATAGTTTATTTTATTTTATTTTCATTAAAAGGCCAACTATTTAAAAGTCAATATTGATGTTGTGGATAAGTATGGTGATAATAGACTCATTATAAAAATACCATATTTACCTATTTTCAATTTGTTCGTCTTTTCATATGAAATGATTAATCAGAAAATATTGTAATCTCAGGAGCACTTGGTTGGATCATACACTTTGGCAGCGATGCCTTTCAGTTCTTCAAGAAGAATTGCCTGCACAGCAATTCAGTATGTGGATTCGTCCATTACAATGTGTTGTTGCTGACAATATTATGACTTTATATGCACCCAATCGATTCGTTCTTGATTGGGTTCG
Organism: Alteromonadaceae bacterium; assembly: GCA_041890515.1. Lineage (GTDB taxonomy): Bacteria > Pseudomonadota > Gammaproteobacteria > Enterobacterales > Alteromonadaceae > Colwellia_A. The sequence continues at coordinate 15,877 of JASDWX010000130.1, read as the reverse complement.
TGATAAATATGTCAATCGCATAAATGAACTGGTAACTTTGCAAGAAAGTGCTAACCCTCCTTTACTAAGATTTGATGTTGGCAGTATTCCAAATCAAAGTACTTCACAAAATATTGTGAATACGATTCCTCAATTTACAAGTTCAAATAAAAAAACGCTTGAACCTCAAAGTAACTTACCAAAAACGACTAATGTCAGAGTTAAATATACTTTTGATAATTTTGTAGAGGGTAAATCAAATCAGTTAGCACGAGCCGCGGCTTCTCAAGTTGCCGATAATCCTGGTTCTGCTTATAATCCTTTATTTATTTATGGTGGAACAGGTCTCGGTAAAACCCATCTGTTACACGCCGTTGGTAATGGTATTTTATTAAATAAACCTAACGCAAAAATTGCTTATATGCATTCTGAACGTTTTGTTCAAGATATGGTGCGTGCTTTACAAAATAATGCCATGGAAAAATTTAAACATTATTATCGTAGTGTTGATGCATTACTGATAGATGATATTCAATTTTTCGCTGGTAAAGATCGTACTCAAGAAGAATTTTTTCATACGTTTAATGCCTTACTCGAAGGTAATCAACAAATTATTTTAACGAGTGATCGTTATCCAAAAGAAGTTGATGTTGAAGATCGTCTTAAATCTCGTTTTGGTTGGGGATTAACAATTGCCATTGAACCTCCTGAATTAGAAACACGTGTTGCTATTCTAAAACGTAAAGCAGAAGAAAGTAATATTAATTTAGCCGACGAAGTCGCCTTTTTTATTGCTAAACGTTTACGTTCTAATGTTCGTGAATTAGAAGGGGCATTGAATCGTGTTGTCGCTAATGCTAACTTTACGGGTAGACCCATTACGATTGACTTTGTCCGTGAAGCTTTACGAGATTTACTTGCCTTGCAAGACAAATTGGTTACTATCGATAATATCCAAAGAACCGTTGCTGAATACTATAAAATTAAAGTAGCAGATTTACTTTCTAAACGTAGAAATAGATCTGTTGCTAGACCTAGACAAATTGCAATGGCATTATCTAAAGAGTTAACTAACCATAGTTTGCCAGAAATTGGAGATGCATATGGAGGGCGTGATCATACTACCGTTCTTCATGCATGTCGTAAGGTTAAAGCATTACGCGAAGAGTCTCATGATATTAAAGAAGATTATTCTAATTTAACTAGAACACTTTCGTCATAACTTTCGGTATAATAATAAGTAAATAAAAAAGATAGGTAGATAAATGAAGTTTTCATTAAATAGGGAATTATTACTTAAACCGCTTTTATTGGTTTCAGGTGCTGTTGAACGTAAAAGTACTTTACCTATTCTTGGTAATATTCTTTTAGATATTAGTGGGCAGTCACTTACGTTAACCGCTACTGATTTAGAACTCGAAATGGTTTCTTACACCCAAATTGATAACCAAGGTGAAGATGGGAAAATTACTATTCCTGCCAGAAAACTTCTCGATATTTGTAAAAGTTTACCTGACGATTCAATACTATCTTTTGAATCAACTAATGAAGCCATTACTATTAGTACTGGAAGAAGTAAGTACTCTTTATCTACACTACCTGCTACCGACTTTCCAAATATTGAAGAGTGGAAAGGGGATGTTGAGTTTCAACTTTTTAAATCAGATCTTCTTCGTTTAATAGAAAGTACGCATTTTTCTATGGCAAATCAAGATGTTAGGTATTATCTGAATGGAATGTCTATTGAAACTGAAGGTAACGAAATTCGTTCAGTTGCAACAGATGGACACCGTTTAGCAATCTGTAAAATATCATCTAATGGATTAACTCTTCCTTCAAGACAAGTCATTGTTCCACGTAAAGGTATTTTAGAAATTATCCGTTTGCTTGACCCTGTTGAAGAAAATGTACAAGTTTTCCTTGGTTCCAATCATATACGTATAATTGATACTGAATTTTCATTTACGAGTAAATTGGTAGATGGAAGATTTCCTGATTACCGTCGTGTATTACCACGTAATGGTGATAAAGTATTAAACACGAGTAAAGATAATTTACGTCAACTTTTATCTCGTGCCTCTATTTTGTCTAATGATAAATTTAAAGGTGTACGTTTAAATTTTTCTCAGCATGAATTGAAAATTACTGCGAACAATCCAGAACAAGAACAAGCCGAAGAAGTTTTAGAAATTGACTTTCCATATGAAGAAGTCGAAATCGGCTTCAACGTAAATTATGTTTTGGATGTGCTAAATGCGATTAAAGAGCCTGAAGTAAAATTTACTTTAGCTGATGCAAATAGTAGTGTAGTCATTGAAGGCGCTGAAACTAACGAAGCTATTTATGTTGTAATGCCAATGCGCTTGTAATGAGTATAGAAAAACTTACTGTTTTTGATTTTAGAAATTTAGCTTCTGACCCAATTGAGCTCAACGATAGTATAAACTTTATTATAGGTGACAATGGCAGTGGTAAGAGTAGTTTACTAGAAGCCATTTTTTATCTTGGGCATGGAAAGTCATTTAGAACATCGCAAGTTGAAAATTTGGTTACCCACAATAAAAGGAAATTTATTGTCAGTGCTAAAGATACTAATGCATTACAACTTGGAGTTGCAAAAGATTTTCAGACGGGTGTCACTGAAATTAAAATTGCAGGTGAAAAACACCGACAGTTATCGCAATTAGTAAAGAATATAGCAGTGCAGGTTATTACACCTGAAAGTTTTAAACTTTTTTTTGGCGGACCTAAACAAAGAAGACGTTTTATAGATTTAGGTTTGTTTCACGTGAAACAATCTTTTTCTGACTCTTGGAAAGAGTTCTCTAGAATTATTAAACAGAGGAATGCTTGTTTACGTAATAGAGTAGACAATGAGACACTTGTATATTGGACAAATGTTTTTTGTGAGTCTTCTGTTAAAGTAGCTAAGCTACGTGACGAATATATTAAAGAACTGTCATTAGAACTCCAACCTTGGTTAGAGTTAATGTTACCTAGTTTAGCTGATGATATATCCATCTCTTATATGCAAGGTTGGAATAGTAAAAAATCACTGAGTGACGTTTTATTTCAAAATAAAGAACGAGAAATAAAATCAGGTTTTAGTCTTTATGGCGCACAAAAATTTGATGTTAAATTTCTAACAGGTAATGTGGTAATTGATAACCAGTTATCACGAGGACAACAAAAGTTGTTTTTACTGGCTTTAACTTTCGCTCAAGCAAAATTGATTGAAAAAGTTAAACGAGTAAAACCAATTTTATTGATTGATGATGTTGGTGCAGAATTGGATTTTAATTCAAGAACCTTACTTAACAATGCAATCAATAAATTAAACTGCCAAGTTATCATCACGGCAATAGATAAAACGGCAGTTGAACCATTGGTTCCAACTGATAATAATTATAAGATGTTTCACGTGAAACATGGACAAATCTCAGCAATAGGTAAATAGGCTATACGCTATGACAGTAGAAAATGAATACGGCTCAGACAGTATCAAAGTTCTAAAGGGACTTGACGCTGTACGTAAAAGACCAGGAATGTATATTGGTGACACGGATGATGGCAGTGGTTTGCATCATATGGTATTTGAAGTTTTAGATAACTCAATAGATGAAGCGTTAGCAGGTCACTGTAGTGAAATTGTCGTTAAAATTCACACGGATGGTTCTGTATCTGTTAAAGATGATGGTCGTGGTATTCCAACTGATATTCACCCTGAAGAAGGTATTTCTGCCGCTGAAGTTATAATGACAGTACTTCATGCCGGTGGTAAATTCGGTGGAGAAGACTCTGGTTATAAAGTTTCTGGTGGTCTTCATGGTGTAGGTATATCAGTAGTCAATGCGCTTAGTAGTAAATTAAAATTAAATATCCGCCGAGCGGGTAAATTATATGAACAGATGTATAGCGGAGGAGAACCAGATGCTCCTTTAGCTGAAATCGGTGTGAGTGATAAAACAGGTACTGAAGTACGTTTTTGGCCTAGCGAAGATACATTTACAGATGTACTATTTCACTACGACTTATTAGTTAAACGAATTCGTGAGTTATCTTTCTTAAACTCGGGAATTTCAATTCGTTTGATCGATGAACGAGAAGTAGGTAAAGAAGATCACTTTAAATTTGATGGTGGTATTCAAGCTTTCGTTGATTATTTAAATACGAATAAAACGCCTGTTAACGAAGAAATTTTCTATTTTGATTTAGAACGTGAAGACGGAATTATCGTTGAAGTTGCTATGCAATGGAATGATGGTTTCCAAGAAAGTATTCACTGTTTTACCAATAATATCCCTCAACGCGATGGTGGTACTCACTTAAGCGGCTTCCGTACAGCTTTGACTCGTACGCTTAATAGCTACATGGTTAAAGAAGGTCTTAATAAGACTAAGAAAGGTGGCAGTACAGAAACAAGTGCATCAGGTGATGATGCTCGTGAAGGTTTAACTGCAGTAATATCAGTTAAAGTACCTGATCCTAAGTTCTCTTCACAAACTAAAGATAAATTAGTTTCTTCAGAAGTTAAAACTGCTGTAGAACAAGCGATGGGTGAAAAGCTAGGTGAATACCTTTTAGAAAAGCCTTCAGTTGCTCGTACTATTATCATGAAGATTGTTGATGCTGCTAGAGCACGCGAAGCGGCTCGTAAAGCGCGTGAAATGACTCGCCGTAAAGGTGCATTAGATATTGCAGGGTTACCGGGTAAATTAGCAGATTGTCAGGAAAAAGATCCTGCGTTATCTGAACTATATATTGTGGAAGGAGACTCTGCTGGTGGTTCAGCCAAGCAGGGAAGAAATCGCCGTAACCAAGCAATATTACCATTGAAAGGTAAGATTCTTAACGTTGAAAAAGCACGTTTTGATAAAATGATATCATCACAAGAAGTGGGTACGTTAATCACTGCTTTAGGTTGTGGTATAGGCCGTGATGAATATAATCCTGAAAAATTACGTTACCATAGCATTATCATCATGACTGATGCTGATGTCGATGGATCACACATACGTACTTTATTACTGACATTCTTTTATCGTCAAATGCCAGAAATAATGGAACGGGGTCATATCTTTATTGCTCAACCACCACTTTATAAAGTGAAAAAAGGTAAGCAAGAACGATATATCAAAGATGATGAAGGCTTAACGGAGTATTTAACAACGTTAGCATTAGAAAACGCTGAGTTACATGTCAATGAGTCAGCTCCAGCTATATCTGGCATTGCTCTAGAGAAATTAGTAAATCAATATCGTGAAGTGATGGAAACAATTAAACGAGTTTCAAGACAAATCCCAGCTGATATTTTAGAAAAAATGGTATACAGCAGTACCATAAGTAAAGAAGATTTTTCTGATAAAAATAAAGTAGAGATTTGGACACAAGACTTAATTTCTCAACTTGAAAACCAAGACGGCAATGGTTCTATCTATAGTGTTGTTGTAAAACAAGATGAAGAAAGAGAAGTTTACTTCCCAAGTTTTATTGTCCGTAAACATGGTATAGATACAGAATATAACTGCAATTATGAATTCATAGAATCAAAAGAATTTGCTTCTATCATAAAATTAAACGCAGCTATAAATGGTCTGATTGAAGAAGGAGGTTTTGCTAAGCGTGGTGAAAAAATCAAGCCAGTAAATACTTTTGAAGAAGCACTTACTTGGTTAATGTCTGAGTCAAAACGTGGTCAGTACATACAACGCTATAAAGGACTGGGTGAAATGAACCCGAGTCAGTTATGGGAAACTACAATGGATCCTGAAACACGCCGTATGTTACAAGTAACCATTGAAGATGCAATAGCTGCGGATCTGTTATTCACTACCTTAATGGGTGATCATGTAGAGCCACGCAGAAACTTCATTGAAGCCAATGCACTAAATGTTTCTAACTTAGACGTTTAGTTATATTTGCTCATTGAAATTAAAAATGCCCGGACATCAAATCTGGGCATTTTAACATTAAGCAACATGGTAAATAATGAAATTAGGCAATTACTGAGTAAAACTCAACTATTGTTAACTTGTTACTAGGCTAATAATACTGCTATCGGTATACTTAATTTCATTAGCCGTTATCGGTAAAATCAACAAAAATAATGAATCGGAAAATTATGAGTACGTTCAACATAAAAACATTTCAAGGATTAATCTTTCAGCTACAAGACTATTGGTCTCGTCAAGGCTGTGTCATCGTTCAACCATTAGATCTGGAAGTTGGTGCTGGTACATTCCACCCGATGACATTTTTACGTTCTATTGGCCCAGAACCCATCAGCAGTGCATATGTTCAACCATGTCGACGTCCGACAGATGGTCGTTACGGTGAAAACCCTAATCGCTTACAACATTACTATCAATTTCAAGTTATGTTAAAACCTTCACCAATAAACATCCAAGAGTTGTATCTGAATTCTTTAAAGGAACTTGGTATTGACACACTTGTACATGATATTCGCTTTGTGGAAGACAATTGGGAATCTCCAACTTTAGGGGCTTGGGGATTAGGTTGGGAAATTTGGCTGAATGGTATGGAAGTTTCTCAGTTTACTTATTTTCAACAAGTAGGTGGATTGGAATGTACGCCAGTAACTGGAGAGATTACCTATGGTCTTGAACGATTAGCTATGTATATTCAAAATGTAGATAGTATTTATGATCTTGTCTGGGCAGATGGTCCAATGGGTAAAGTACTATATGGTGATGTATTTCATCAAAATGAAGTTGAGCAATCAACTTACAACTTCGAATATGCTGACGTAGATGCATTGTTTAATACTTTTGATCAATGCGAAAAAGACAGCCAAAAATTAATTGAAGCTGGTTTAGCATTACCTGCATACGAACAAGTAATGAAAGCTTCACATGCTTTTAATTTATTAGACGCTCGTCACGCTATTTCAGTAACTGAACGTCAACGTTATATACTGCGAGTTAGGACATTATCAAAAGCATGTGCACAGGCCTACTACGATAAGCGTGAAGAATTAGGTTTTCCTCTTTGTAAGAATAATAATACCTCAGAGGAGAAATCATCATGAATACTGAAACATTATTGATAGAACTGGGTACTGAAGAGTTACCACCAAAATCATTGAAAAATCTGGCTGTTACATTCTACCAGCAAATAAAAGATCAGTTAGACAGCGCAGGTTTAGCTTATGAAGATATTAAGTGGTTTGCAACACCTCGCCGATTAGCCGTTAAAGTAAGTAAACTTGTTGAAAAGCAAGCTGACAAAGAAATAGAAAAACGTGGGCCCGCTGTAAATGTAGCTTTTGACGCTGAAGGTAACGCGAGTAAAGCTGCACAAGGTTGGGCACGTTCAAATGGTATTAGTGTTGAAGAAGCAAAACGTTTAAAAACAGATAAAGGTGAGTGGTTACTTCATTGCGCAACACAAGTTGGTAAAACTGTCGATGTTTTAATTCCAGCGATAATTAATGTTGCTATAAGTAAATTGCCTATTCCTAAGCCTATGCGTTGGGGAAGTACGCGTACACAATTTATTCGTCCCGTTCATACGTTAACAATTATGTTTGGCAATAAAGTTATTGCTGGTGAGACGTTAGAAGTAAGTTCAAGCAATGTAGTTACAGGTCATCGTTTTCACCATGAAGGTTTAGTGACTTTAGCGCATGCTGATGAGTACGAAGAAAAATTAAACGCGGCATTTGTTCAAGTGGATTATGAACAACGACAAACCTTAATTTTAGAGCAAATTAATAAAGCTGCTGATCAGTTAAATGGTGAAGCGTTAATTGATGATGAGTTATTAGAAGAAGTAACGGGGTTAGTTGAATGGCCAGTTATACTCATTGGTAGTTTTGATGAGGCCTTTTTAAATGTGCCGGCAGAACCGCTTATTTACTCAATGAAAGATCATCAAAAATACTTTCCAGTAAATGACAAAAATGGTCAACTATTGAATAAGTTTATTTTTGTATCAAATATAGAAAGTAAAGACCCAAGCCAAGTGATTAAAGGTAACGAAAAAGTAATTCGTCCACGTTTAGCTGATGCAGAGTTTTTCTTTAAAACAGATAAGAGTAAAACTTTGGAGTCACGCTTAGAAAGTTTATCTTCTGTGCTGTTTCAAAAACAATTAGGTACTTTAAAAGAGAAGTCTGAACGTATTGCTTCATTGAGCGGTATAATCGCAGAGCAAATAGGTGAAAACTCAGAGCAAGCAACGCGGGCTGGTTTATTAAGTAAAACAGACTTGATGTCAGACATGGTTCTAGAGTTCCCACAAGTACAAGGTACTATGGGTAAGTATTACGCTCAGAATGATGGTGAAGCGAAAGAAGTAGCACAAGCATTAGAAGATCAATATAGACCTCGTTATGCTGGTGATACTTTACCTGAAGGTAACATTGGCTGTGCGGTTGCAATTGCTGATAAAGTTGACAGTTTGGTCGGTATATTTGGTATTAATCAACCCCCTAAAGGTGATAAAGACCCATTTGCACTTCGTCGAGCAGCCATAGGCTTAATCCGAATTATTATAGAAAAACAATTACCACTAGATATCAAGGACTTAGTTGAGAAAAGTGTCGGGTTGTACAGTGATAAACTTTCAAACGAGAACGTTAATACGCAAGTTATTGATTTCGTTTTAGGTCGTTTTAGAGCTTATTATCAAGAACAAGGTATTTCAGTTGATGTTATTCAAGCGGTGTTGGCAAATGCCTCTACAGCGCCATTAGATTTTGAAAAGCGTATTAAGGCGGTAAACCACTTTAAGTCTCTTGAAGAGTCAGTAACATTAGCGGGTGCAAACAAACGAGTTGGTAATATTTTAGCTAAATTTAAAGGTGAACTATATACTGCATTTAAAGCAGATTTAGCGAACGAACCTGAAGAAAAAGCACTAGCTAAAGCTTTCGATGAAGTTAAAACTTCTATAGCGCCAATGATGTTAGCGAAAAATTACCAAGCAGCGTTAACAGAGTTAGCTTGTTTAAAAGCGCCTATTGATAACTTTTTTGATAACGTAATGGTTATGTCTGATGATGAAGCTGTAAAAACAAATCGTTTAACGTTATTGAATGAGATTAGAAATAGTTTCTTTGCAATTGCAGATGTAGCACTTTTACAATAGTTAAAGTGAGAAGTTAGCTCTTAGGGCTAATAACTTAAAAAGGGAAAGCGTTATGCTTTCCCTTTTTTTATTAGATAAAGAAAAGGTTTATGTTTAGTTTGTTGAGCAATGAGCTCATGTTCCATAAAACGGCAGAAACTTGGAATATCGCGTGTAGTTGAAGTATCATCAGCTTCAACTAATAAGGTTTCTTGTTCAGCCATTTTACGTATAGATTTTCGCACCATCATTACAGGTTCTGGGCAGCGTAAACCTATAGCGTCAAGAAAATGGTCGGCATTTTTAAAAATATCTTCAGAGCTAGTATTCATAGTCACTAAATGTGATGAGTAAAGTAAGGTGAGTGATTTTAGCAAAAAAAATTAAAACTGGATATCTGCGCTAAAATATTTTTACAAGGGTCCAAATATTAGAAAAGTGATGTGTCATTAAAATAGTAAAAGATACATGACTCTCGCATGGTTGAAATGTTCCTGAAATAAAATAACTGCTGATTTTGTATGTAAACAATAAGAGAAACTTTAATTTTCCTTGCTTTGTTAAGCTATGCGTGAAAAATTAAGGTGGTTATATAAATAGATAAATTTCCAAAAGCATTAAGTTCTCATCTAAGTAAGGTACAGTATGTTCCGATTACGCTCTCCATTAATATGGATTTTTTCAGTATCAATCTCTTGTTTAATCAGCACATCAATACTTGCTGACCAAACATCATTCCGTAAAATATTTCAACAGGCTGAAAAGCAAGTTTGGCAACCTAGCACCGCCCGATATCAAACACTGTATCAACAATTACATTACTATCCATTGCAGCCCTATTTAGATCAACAACGACTAATTCATGGAATGAAATTGTCAGATGCAGAAGAAATTAGTAAGTTTCTACAAAAATATAAAGGTTCACCTCTTGATTGGCCGTTACGCAAGAAGTGGTTAACATATTTGGCTAAACGTAATAATCAAATATTGTTTCAAAATTTTTTTATTCCTACATCAAACGTAGAATTGACCTGCCAATATTACCGATATCAATTAAAGTCAGGTGTTGCAGAATCTAGGGTATTACCTCAATTGACTGCATTATGGATAGTAGGTAAGTCGCAGCCTAAAGTATGTGACCCCCTATTTAGTCGTTGGCAAAAAGCAGGCTATAGAACAAAAGATGTCATATGGAAAAGAATAGCCTTGGCAGCTGATGGCGGTAAACATACATTAATTCCTTATTTAACAAAATTATTACCAGAAAAAGAAAAATATTTAGGAAAACTGTGGCATAAAGTGCGCCGTGATCCTGCTTATATTAGTCGCATGAATCGTTTTCCACAGAAGTCTCCTAAGGAAGCGACTATAGCTGCTTATGGATTAAAGCGGTTAATTTGGCGAGATCCAAAAAAAGCGCTAAAAACGTATAGTAAAGCGATAGAAGTTTTACCTTTTTCTAAATCTCAACAACAACAAATTGTTTTAAAATTCGCTATTGCGTTAGCCAGTAAAAACCATAAAAGCTCAAAAGAATGGTTAGCAAAAGTAGATGAAGGTTTGCAGTCTACCAATATAGTGCAGTGGAGAATGGCAGATTTACTCAGAGGACAAGATTGGCCAGAGATAAAAAGTAGTTTGAAAGCATTACCGCAAACACTACATGCCAAAAATCAATGGCAGTATTGGTATGGGCGAAGTTTGATAGAAACAGGTGATAAAGTTTTAGGACATGAAGTGTTAAGTGAATTAGCGGAAAAACGCCATTATTATGGTTTTCTTGCTGCGAGTGCCATACAAAAAAATGTAAACTTACAAAACATGCCCCTAGAAATTACTCATACTGAAAAAGTCGAGTTGTTGACAAATCCAGCTGCTAAAAGAGCGTTTGAATTTTTCCATATTGGGCGATTTCATAGTGCTAGACGAGAATGGAATTACTGGTTGTCACAACTAAGTGATAGAGAAAAACTGGCGGCATCAAGAATTGCTTATGAAGCCAAATGGTTTGACCGAGCAATATTTACTTTATCTAAAGTGGGTTATTTAAATGATGTAGATTTACGTTTTCCATTAGCCTTCGAAGACGAAATTATAAATTCATCAAGTAATTACAAAATAAACCCTGCTTGGGCATTTGCTATAGCACGAAGAGAGAGCTCCTTTATGGCAGACGCAAACTCGCCAGCGGGTGCTAAAGGTTTAATGCAGGTTATGCCAGCAACGGCTAAACAATTACATAAACGTAAAGTGACAAATAAACACTTAATGAATGCAAACGAGAATATAAAGCTAGGAACTAAGTATTTAAAACGATTACTCGATCGTCATGACGGTAATCAAGTATTAGCGACAGCTGCTTATAATGCTGGACCTTATCGAGTTAAAACTTGGCTCAAAGATTTGAAATCTATGCCTGCCGATATGTGGATTGAAACTATTCCTTATAAAGAGACACGTGAATATGTTAAAAGTGTAATGGCCTATCAAGAAATTTACCAATTGAAAGTAGGGCAGAAAAACTCGCTTTTTGATAAAATATCCAAGATGAGTATTGGGCAGTAAATTAAAGTTTTATGATAGTGTGATATGATGTTGAAAAAATTTTAGAGTAGTGATCAATGATCAAATTAGCAACGCTTTATCCAGCCCATATTACCGAACTTCAAAAACGGTCAAAATCGGCTTTACGTCGTGAGAACCTTCAAGGTTTAGTGATTCATTCTGGTCAAGAAATTAAAGTGTTTCTTGATGATTATGGATATCCCTTTAAAGTGAACCCTCATTTTAAATGGTGGTTGCCATTAGTGAATATCCCTAATTGTTGGCTGATCATTAATGGTGAAGATAAGCCTACGCTTATTTATTATCAACCGGTTGATTTTTGGCATAAAATTACCCCTTTAGTTGACACTTATTGGAATGAATTTTTTGATATTCAGGTGTTAACTAAAGCATCAGACGTAGAAAAACTTCTCCCTTACGATAAAACTGATTTTGCTTATATCGGCGAACATATTGAAGTAGCAAAAGCGTTAGGTTTTAAAAATATAAATCCAGAACCTTTACTTAATTACCTTCATTATCATCGTGCTTATAAAACGCAATACGAGCAAGAATGTTTACGTAAATCTAATGCTATTGCAGTTAAAGGTCACAAAGCTGCGAAAAATGCTTTTTTACAGGGCTCATCAGAATTTGACATTCAACAAGCTTATTTAAAAGCAACAAATCACACCAGTGATGAAACACCTTACGGTAATATTGTTGCCCTTAATACTAATACCTCAATTTTGCATTACACTGCTTTAAACCGTGATGTACCACAAGCTCATCGTTCATTCTTGATTGATGCGGGTGCTAATTTCCATGGTTATGCTTCTGATATAACGCGTACTTATTCTTTTAAGCGTGACAAATTTGCTGAATTGATTGCTCGTATGGATAAGTTAATGCTAAATGCAGTTGATGGGTTAAAGCCAGGTAAAAGCTATGTAGATTTACATATTGAAACATACCGTGATATTGGCAATGTTTTGCATGAGTTTGGCTTTATTAATGTTGATGTTAATACTGCAGTAGAAACAGGCATAATTTCAACCTTCTTTCCACATGGTTTAGGTCATCATTTAGGACTGCAAACTCATGATGTTGGTGGCTTTATGGCCGATGAGCGTGGTACACATGCTAATACACCTGAACAACATCCTTTCTTACGTACTTCACGTATTATTGAAACTAATCAAGTGTTCACAATAGAACCTGGCTTATATTTCATTGAATCATTATTGGCAGATCTTAAAGCTTCAAAAAATGGCAATATGATTAATTGGGAAAAAATAGAAGCTATGCGTCCTTTTGGTGGCATTCGCATTGAAGATAATATTATTGTTCATCAATTGCATAACGAAAATATGACACGTGAATTAGAGTTGAAATAACCCTTAAAACTATATTCACCGACTTTATACTTTATGAACAAACCTTACAAAATAGCGGCTAACAATATTGTTGATGAAACAATCGTTAGCCGTAGTCGTTTTATTTGTTTTATTTCCCCATGTACAAGCCATGAAGATGCTAAAGAACAATTAATTAAGTGTCGAAAATTACATCCTCAAGCAAGCCATCATTGTTATGCCTTTCTTACCGGAAAACCAGATGATAGCCAAGGTTATGGCTCTTCAGATGATGGCGAACCTTCTGGGACAGCAGGGCGACCGATGTTAGCTGTTTTACAAGGAAGTGATATTGGTGAGTTATGTGCAATAGTTGTTCGTTATTTTGGTGGCACTAAACTCGGTACGGGAGGGTTACAACGGGCTTATGGTGGCAGTGTTCGTCAAGCATTATTGTTAGTAGAAACAAGTACAAAAGTGCCTATGGTAGAAAAGCAATTAACGTGCGATTACGGACAGATAAACAATGTGCTGTATTTTGTTGAACAAGCTAAGGGTGAAATTATTCAACAAGACTTTGCCGCTCAAATAGAATTGATTATAGCTTTACCTGAAGAACAACTAACAAAAGTTAAACAGCAACTACAAACGCTTTCTGCAGGGTTATTGAACCTTAGGTCTAATGACCTGTAAAATCAGATAAAAAGGACACAGTCATGCCGCATTGTATTATCGAATATTCACATGAACTTGCTCAAGAACTAGATGTTAAAGAAGTTATGTCTGCGGTTTTTGCAGGAGCAGTTAAGTCTTCATTATTTTCAACGACTGATATTAAAGTAAGAGCAACACCTTTTACATATTTTACTGTGGGAAATGAAAGTCAAAATAGCGATAATCAACAAAGGTTTATTCATGTCTGTTGCAAAATTCTGTCAGGTCGGAATTTAGAACAAAGGCAAGAGCTATCTAAACAAGTGTTAAGTCATCTAAATTCCTTTGATATTAAATCAGTTTCAATTAGCGTTGAAATAGTCGATATGGAACGTGAATCTTATAACAAATGGGTTAGCTGAATAAATTAAGACGAAATACGTGATTTAAAGTCGCAGTGTTGATCTTTATGCTTTATCATCAAAAAACATGTAGTCGATGACTTTACTTAATAATAAAAATTAACGCGTGCAAATAAAAAATATCATTCGAATTCTGGGTTTGTTGGTGGCTTTACTGAGTGTCACTATGCTGCCGCCTGCTTTAATTGCACTAGTTTACCGTGATGGTGGTGGTGTTTCTTTTCTTACTGCATTTCTATTTTGTTTATGTGCAGGATTACTTGCTTGGTATCCCTTTAAAAATGAAAAAAGTGACTTACGTGCGCGTGAGGGTTTTTTAATTGTTGTTTTGTTTTGGGTTGTACTGGCAAGCTTCTCTGCGGTACCACTTTTACTCCTCGAATTTCCTAACTTATCTATCGCAGATGCTTTCTTTGAATCATTTTCTGGATTAACGACCACAGGTGCCACGATTCTTAAAGAGATTGATGGTTTACCGCATGCCGTACTTTGGTATCGCCAGCAATTACAATGGTTGGGGGGGATGGGGATAATCGTTTTGGCTGTTGCTGTTTTACCTATGTTAGGTATTGGTGGTATGCAACTTTATCGTGCTGAAACACCCGGCCCGGTAAAAGATTCAAAAATGACACCGCGTATTGCAGATACAGCTAAACACTTGTGGTATATCTATCTATTTTTAACCATCGCTTGTGCGATTAGTTATTGGGGAGCAGGTATGTCTGCTTTTGATGCTATTTGTCACGCTTTTTCAACCATTGCTATTGGGGGGTATTCCACGCATACCGAAAGTATAGGGTACTTTAATAGCCCAGCCATTAACTTTGTTTGTGTGTTTTTCTTATTAATAGCAGGTGTTAATTTTGCACTTCACTTTGCTGTATTGCACAGTAGGTCATTAAAAAGTTATTTTTATGACCCTGAGTTTAAAGTCTTTATCGCAATTCAGTTTGTTCTAACGTTGATTTGTTTAGTGGTTCTGTTAGCAACAGGTACTTATGAAAATGGCTTTGAAGCCTTTGATCAAGCTTTGTTTCAGTCAGTTTCCATTAGTACTACCGCCGGTTTTGCTACAACAAGCTTTGCAGGTTGGCCAACATTACTTCCTATGTTATTAATTTTTGCCAGTTTTATAGGAGGTTGTGCGGGTAGTACGGGTGGTGGCATGAAAGTTGTGCGCGTTGTACTTTTATATTTACAAGGATTGAGAGAATTAAACCGATTAGTGCACCCTAAAGCGGTATTCACTATAAAGTTAGGTCGTAAAGCTTTACCTGATCGTGTCGTTGAAGCTATATGGGGTTTCTTTTCAGCTTATGCTGCTGTTTTCATTATTTGTATGTTGCTTCTTCTGGCTACTGGAATGGATGATTTATCTGCTTTTACTGCAGTGGCTGCTTGTTTGAATAACTTAGGTCCAGGTTTAGGGGCTGTTGCTGCAAATTATGCTGATATTACTGATTTCAGTAAATGGGTATTAATTGTGGCGATGCTATTTGGGCGTTTGGAGATATTCACTTTATTGGTGTTATTCACACCGGCTTTTTGGCGCTCTTAATAATAAAGTTAGCTCATTGAAAATCGATATAACTAATTGATAGATATATATTATTGGAGAAATTGAATAAAGTTAAAACCTTCTACATAAAGATGGAAACCGTTAAATAAAGTCGGAAACTGGAATTATTACGTTTAAGCACCGAAAATACCTTTAAAAAAATTTAATTATACTTTGAAATAGTAAACTTCTAAAATATCACTCTAAGGGCTGTATTTGCTACAAAGAACTAAACCGCTCCGCGGTAATGGTGTGTTTGGCAAGCACCGTTTATC
>JASDWX010000129.1:0-37945 GCA_041890515.1 Alteromonadaceae bacterium | reverse complement strand
ATGTTCAGGATGAACGGTATGTCACGATCACATGGATGTGAAAGAGTGACGATGTTCAGAGCACCTATCCATACATCCCTAAGTATAAATAACTATATTGCTAACGCTTCGCTGACATATTCAGCTATCGCTAAACTAGAAGTTAAGCCGGGTGAGTCAATACCAAACAGATTCACTAATCCTTTCAAGCCATGCACTTTTTCATTTTGAATGACAAAATCTTTAAAACCATCATGTGGACCTTCTAATTTCGGACGAATACCAGAATAAGCAGGTTGTAACCTTTCGCTATCTAATGAGGGATAATAGCGTTGAATCGCTGCCACAAATTTAGCTTTTAGAAGAGGAGAGACTTCATAATCAATATCCTCTATGTACTGTGTGTCGGGACCAAACTTTAATTGTCCGCCAATGTCTAATGAGGCGTGAATACCTAAACCATGCGCTTCAGGTACAGGATAAATAAGTTGTGTAAAAGGACTTCTCCCTTGGTAAGAAAAATAATGGCCTCGACAATAATAAAGCGATGGAATATGTGACTTTTTTAAATCACTAATATTTTTGGCAACTTTAGTACTGTGTAATCCCCCTGAATTAATTAAATAATCACAATGCAACTGCATTATTTCATCTTGACTATTTAAAGTAACAACAAAGCCACCATTATCGTTATCTGCCTTAATAAAGGTTGTTTTTCCAACAAACTGACCATTGTTATGCTCAATTTCTGCTAGTAAAGCCTGCATATAACTATGCGTATCAATAATGCCTGTCGAAGGGGAAAGTAAGGCAGCGGTAGCATGTAATGCTGGATTTGACTTCTTAAGCTCGTCTGCCGTTAACCAGACGAGATCATTAACATCATTAAGTGCTGCTTGTTTTATGGTTTTCGCTAAACATTGTTCTTCTACCTCGCCGTGGGCAACCAGTAATTTTCCTAGGCGTTGATGAGGAATACCTCGATCTTTACAATATTGATAAAGCTTCTCTTTACCAAGTACGCATAATTTAGCTTTTAAACTGTGCTGCGGGTAATAAATGCCGGCATGAATAACTTCACTATTACGGCTACTGGTTTCTTCACCAAAGCTAGCGTTTTTATCAATAATGAGCACATTATTCAGTTTGTTGCTCAGTCTTGCCGCAATGGCTAAACCCACGACACCAGCGCCAATAATTATTGCGTCTACTTTTTCCATCATTTTATCTATTCTTTTTAGCTTGAGTTAAGTGTGGTCGCCCCTTGTTTAAATTTCAAGAAAAAGAATGCCTTAAAATTGAGTCAAGAGTGTGGGTAGGGTTCAAAGGACTGGCTTATTCTATTTTGGAATAAAAAAGCTATTTCTATTCTTTTTCATCGGAGTAAAGGAGGTCTATTATTCATGTATTATTTATAAATGGGCGAATTCACCTTATGTTGCCAAATCAGCAAAACTTACAAAAAACGATGTTAGATGCCGACCAATTAGCATCACTACAACACACTATTGGTAGCTACTCTCCGTTGCAACTTGCTTGGGCGAGTGGTTATTTAGCGGCTAAATCTGAAGGGGCATCAATAAGCGTTAGTCCGTCACCTGTTGCACTTCCTGCGGCAACTCTAACCATTTTATTTGGTTCTCAAACGGGTAATGCTAAAGGTGTTGCTAAAGCATTGGCTGTGCAAGCTCAAGCACAGGGTCTTACTGTCGATTTAAAAAGCATGAGTGATTTTAAGCCTAAAAGCATTAAAAACATTACTCACTTATTAATTGTTGCTAGTACGAATGGTGAAGGTGAAGCTCCTGATGATGCTATTGCCTTACATGAGTTTTTAGCCTCGAAGAAAGCACCACAATTAGAAAGCTTACAC
Organism: Alteromonadaceae bacterium; assembly: GCA_041890515.1. Lineage (GTDB taxonomy): Bacteria > Pseudomonadota > Gammaproteobacteria > Enterobacterales > Alteromonadaceae > Colwellia_A. The sequence goes on along the minus strand of JASDWX010000129.1, from coordinate 36,093 downwards.
TATAGTGTTTTAGCTTTAGGTGACACGAGCTATGAATTTTTTTGCCAAACAGGCAAAGATTTTGATGAGTCTTTAAGCAAACTGGGCGCGAAACAAATGTCGCCACGTGTAGATTGTGACGTTGATTACGAAGCAGATGCAAAATCATGGTCTGACACTATTATCAGTAAAGCTAAAAGCTTATTAGGTAGCGAGTCTACTGCAAGTAATGTTGTTGCTATGCCAACAGCTTATGCGGTTAGTGAATACACTAAACAAACACCTTATGCTGCAGAATTAAGTTTAAGTCAGAAAATTACTGGTCGAGATTCAGCTAAAGATGTTCGCCACATTGAAATTGACTTAGCGGACTCAGGCATTACATACCAAGCTGGTGACGCTTTAGGTGTATGGTTTGAAAACGACGCTACATTAGTAGCAGAGCTTATTCTCGCGTTGAACTTATCTGCCGATGAAAATGTTGAAGTCGCTGGGACAGGTTTATCTCTTGCAGAGGCGTTAACGTCCAAATTAGAGATTACTCAAACAGCGGTTAATTTTATTAGTTTTTGGGCTGACAAGTCACAAGACGAAGTATTATTAGCGTTAAGTGAAGATAAAAATGCTGCCCGTGAATATGCAGGTAATCATCAAGTAGTCGATGTGGTTAAAGCAGCTCCAGCTACAGTAACCGCGCAAGACTTTGCTGATTCACTTCGTAAAATCACACCACGTTTATACTCTATTGCTTCAAGCCAAGCGGAAGTGGAAGAAGAAGTACACTTAACGATTGGTTTAGTTGAATACAATGAAAATAACCAATTAAGAAGTGGCGGCGCTTCAAGCTTCTTAGGTAAGCGTCTTGAAGAAGGCGGTACGGTTAAGGTTTTCATTGAACACAACGATAATTTCCGTTTACCTGCAAATGGCGACACGCCTGTTATCATGATTGGTCCAGGTACAGGTATTGCGCCTTTTAGAGCCTTCATGCAAGAACGTGAAGCGACGACAGCAAGTGGTGATAACTGGTTGTTTTTTGGTGACCAAACGTTCACCCAAGATTTTTTATACCAAACCGAATGGCAAGGTTATGTAAAGTCAGGTTTGTTAACAAATATTGATTTAGCTTTCTCACGTGACCAAGCAGAAAAAATATATGTTCAAGACCGTTTACGTGAAAAAGCGAGTGAAATTTTTGCTTGGTTAGAGCGTGGCGCGCATTTATATATTTGTGGTGACATGAGCCGTATGGCAAAAGATGTTGAACTTGCCTTAATCGATATTATTGCTGAACAGGGCAAATCAAGCACTGAACAAGCACAAGATTACTTAAAAGAATTACGTAACGCGAAGCGTTTTCAGAAGGATGTTTACTAATGACAACAACAAATAAAGAAACCTTATTAACAGGTCCTGGACCCTTAATTGTTGAAGGTAAACAAGCTGATAACGAACGTTTAAAAGCAGACAGTAATTATTTACGTGGCACTATTGTTGATGACTTAAAAGATCAAACTACGGGTGGTTTTACTGCCGACAATTACCACATAATTAGAACTCACGGTATGTATCAGCAAGATGACCGTGATATTCGTGCTGAACGTACTAAGCAAAAATTAGAACCATTACATAATGTTATGTTACGTGCTCGTATGCCTGGCGGTATCATCAAGCCAGAGCAATGGTTAGCTATCGACAAATTTGCTCAAGAAAGCACATCTTATGGCAGTATTCGTTTAACGACGCGCCAAACGTTTCAGTTTCATGGTGTATTAAAGCCAAATATTAAACTAATGCATCAAACATTAAACAGTATTGGCATCGATTCAATTGCCACTGCTGGCGATGTTAATCGTAATGTTTTATGTACTTCTAATCCTATTGAGTCAGAACTTCATCAAGAAGCTTATGAATGGGCAATAAAGATTAGTGAGCATTTACTACCAAAAACAAGAGCTTATGCCGAAATATGGTTAGACGGTGAAAAGCTTGAAGGCCCTGAAGGTAAGGAGACCGAAGAGCCTATTTTAGGCGATAACTACTTACCGCGTAAATTCAAAACTACGGTCGTTATTCCGCCACAAAATGATATTGACGTTCACGCTAACGATCTAAACTTTATCGCGATTGCGAAAGATGGCAAATTAGTCGGTTTTAACGTACTTGTTGGCGGTGGTTTAGCCATGACACATGGTGATAAGTCAACGTATCCTCGCAAAGCTGACGATTTCGGTTATGTACCTTTAGCCAATACCTTAGATGTTGCAACAGCTGTTGTTACCACACAACGCGATTGGGGTAATCGAGTAAACCGTAAAAATGCCAAAACTAAATATACACTTGACCGAGTCGGTGTAGAAACATTTAAATCGGAAGTTGAAAAACGTGCCGGTATTACTTTTGAAACATCTCGTCCTTATGAATTCACTGAACGTGGCGATCGTATAGGTTGGGTTGAAGGTTTTGATGGTAAGCATCACTTAGCGCTATTTATTGAAAATGGTCGTTTACTTGATAACCCTGGTAAGCCACTGAAGTCTGGCGTTGCTGAAATTGCGAAAATTCACAAAGGTGATTTCCGCATGACCGCCAACCAAAACTTAATTGTGGCGGGTGTAGCAACACAAGATAAAGCACAAATCGAAGCGATTGCTTGTGAATATGGTTTGATGAACGATACAGTTTCAAAGCAACGTAAAGATTCAATGGCTTGTGTAGCATTTCCTACTTGTCCATTAGCGATGGCAGAAGCCGAGCGTTATTTACCGGGTTTTGTTACGGATGTTGAAGGCATTTTAGCTAAGCATCATGTTAGTGACGAAAGTATTATTTTACGTGTGACCGGTTGTCCAAATGGCTGTGGCCGTGCAATGTTAGCGGAAATTGGTTTGGTCGGTAAAGGTCCGGGTAAATACAATATGCATTTAGGCGGAAACCTAGCCGGAACGCGTGTTCCAAAAATGTATAAAGAAAACTTAAGCGAACAAGACATTCTTGATGAAATGGATGCATTAATCGCTCGTTGGTCTTCAGAACGTACCTCTAACGAAGCGTTTGGCGACTTTACTATACGAACAGGTATCATCGCAGAAGTGAAAAACAGTAAGCGAGATTTTCATGACTAAAATTATAAGTAGCAGTGCGAATGTTACAGCGCTAAAGGCACCGATTAATAACCGTTTCCCAGCGTCTTTACCCAAGCCATGGTTGAATCAATGGAATGAGTTATTAGAAAAGCAAACCGCTACCGAACGTGTTGAATGGTCGATGGAAAATTTGCCATCACAATTTGTTTTATCGTCAAGCTTTGGTATTCAGTCGGCGGTTATGTTACATATGTTGACGCAAGTTGACGCCAATATTCCAGTATTAATAACAGATACCGGACATTTGTTTCCTGAAACATATCAGTTTATTGAACAGCTTACTGACCGTTTAAACTTGAATTTACAAGTATATAGCGCAACAGAAAGTGCGGCATGGCAACAAGCAAAATATGGCGAAGAATGGTCGAAAGATGATACCTCTTTAAAAGCCTATAATCGCCGTAATAAAGTTGAGCCATTAGAGCGTGGTTTACACGAACTTAATGCCGCTACATGGTTTTCGGGTGTGCGTCGTCAGCAATCTGAGCATCGTCAAGGCTTGCCTGTTGTGAGTGTTTTACGTGGCCGTTTTAAAGTACATCCAATTATTGATTGGAGTAACAAAGATGTTCACGAATATCTCACTAAGCATAACTTGCCGTATCACCCGTTGTGGGATCAAGGTTATGTTTCGGTTGGGGACACCCATAGTACTAGACCATTAACGTTGGGGATGACTGAAAGTGATACCCGTTTCGGTGGTATGGCGCGTGAATGTGGTTTACATACCGACGGCGACGGAATTTAGACTCATTCGCACTAAACATTTAACAAAGGACAAGCATAACGAGTGTTTGTCCTTTTTAACTTTCAACAACAGAAAAGTTTACGCTCAATTCACTTTTTAAAAACTGCAAATAATCATTGTCGCCATTAGCACTAATCAGACTCGCTAACTCACTGCCAATCGGTGTGAACTTGTAAAACTTTAATACACAAGATTGTTTTTTTGCGGCGAGTGTCAGCGGTGTATTGTTAAAACTAAAAGTAAACTTTTCATATTTATTCATCGGACTAGATTCTGTTTCTTGAATAAACACTAAATGGTTATCTGCTAAAATTAATAAATCAGCATAGCTCAATGAAAATTGACTTAATGGTATGTTTTTTTCTCTGTTTTTACTGAAAAAATTAAACAGGCTAGGTGTTTGATAAGCACCAGAGATAATACGTATGTTTTTTTTAGTTTGATCGGATACGGACAAACTACAAGCCTTCGCGAGTAACTTCGCGTCAGTAATATTCATCGAACGGAAAGTTTTTAGCGTTTTAGCTGAAAATGAGCCGGGTTGAGATATTTCTCCTGATAGGATTTTCGCCCATAAATTTTGCATCGTTTGATTACTAACATCTTCAGCAAGTTGAGTGAAAGTGACGAACCAGTCTGGATCCGCTTTATCAGTAACCTCAGTACTAGAACAGTATGCTAAAGACTTTTGAATAATAGATTCAAGGTTTTGCTGTTTTCGCAATGCAGAAATCCTAACTCTTTTTTGTGCTCTATCCTCAAGTGGCATTTGTTTTTCTAAGGAAACTACCCCCCCATCAAGCACAAAACTTTTGGCTAAACCTAAAAGTTGCATTTGCGAAGAAATCCCCGCACTCTTTTTATTACCACTGCTTTGTGTACTAGAGGTCTCTTTTTTTACTACGGCACTCTTATTAGATTCATTATTAACAACAATTTCTGAAGCAGAAGGCTCGTTTATATCTTTCATAAAAAATCCCGTAACTAATCTATTAGTTTTATTACTATTTTTACTTAGCATACGCTGGAAAATATAAATCAGCAATTTTCTGTTTATTCATCTAAACTTAACATAAAATCAACAACTAACTTCTATTATGAATTTAATTGTAAAACTAGGTTGAATATTCTTCAACCGACTTTTATTATGTAAGATATTAGAAGTAAAAGTCATCATTTAATTTGATGAACAAAAAATATTAATCAGTTGTTTTATTACTGATTAATTGAGGGTTATATGCAGGCTTCCGAAAATACTAATGACGATTTTTTATTTATCGATGATAGTGATGAAGATGAGATCCTTACTAATGGTAATAGTGAAACGTGGAAGGTTCTGATTGTTGATGATGACCCTGAAATTCACTCTGTTACACAATTAGCATTATCTGATTTAGTCGTTTTAGGTAAAAACTTAGAGTATATTCATGCCTACTCAGGTCGAGACGCATGCCTGCTTATTGAAGAACACCTTGATATTGTTCTGGTATTACTTGATGTTGTGATGGAAACTGATGATGCGGGTTTAAATGTAGTCAAACATATTCGAGAAACATTACAAAGACAAGATATTCGTATTGTATTACGAACAGGTCAGCCAGGATATGCGCCTGAAGAAAGCGTCATTAAAGATTATGATATTAATGACTACAAAACTAAAACAGAACTCACACGTCGTAAATTAGTAACTACCGTTTATGCTGCAATTCGTTCATACCAACAAATACATTCTGTTAATCAAAATCGTATCGGTTTAGAAAAAATTATCAGCGCTGCCGCTGAATTATTAGAATTACACTGTATTCATGAATATGCAGAAGGTGTACTCACGCAGTTGAACCTTCTGAGTGATAGCCAGTCGAGTGTTTTTTGTGCTCGAGGACAGGGCATTATTGAAGGCACTGATGATTTAAGTCTACATGTTTTAGGACAACTTGGTCATAGCAAAGCATTAATAGATCAAAAAGTATCTTTAATAGATGATAATCTTTTGCAAGAACGTATTTGCAGTGGTTTTACTCAGAAAAAAAATAATTATGGTAGTAATTTTGCGTTGTTGTATTTAGCGAGTGGTGGATACCGTGCTGTTATTTATCTACAACTTGAGCAGGCGCTAACTGAAATTCAAGCTCAGTTAATTGAAGTATTTTTAGCTAATATTGCTATTGGCTATGAAAATGTTCATTTATTTCAGAAATTACGCAATGCTGCGTATCGTGATTGGCTAACAGAATTACCGAATCGTTTAGAGTTTGTAAATCGACTTGACCACTTTAGCCAATCAGAAGAAGTAAACCTTGTTGCGGCCTTAATAGACCTAAATCACTTTAGTGATATTAATGACGGCTTAGGACAAGATTTAGGTAATAAACTGCTTCTTGCTGTTACAGTACGGCTAAAAGAACTTGGCAAAGACTGTCAATTTGCTCGTGTTGGTGCTGATGTTTTTGGTGTAATTGGTCCTGCAGACCAAGTAAATCCTGATACACTCATGTCATTGTTTCATCGTTCATTTACGGCAGGAGAGCAACGCTTACCTGTAACTGCATGTTTTGGTTTGTGTGCAAAAACGAGTGCGGGTTCACAAGGTGTAAAAGTGCTTAACCAAATAAACATTGCGTTAAACTTAGCCAAGAAAAGTGATCACGAAAATTTTGTTTATTATAAACAAGAAATGGAAGATGAAACGCTTTGGCGTTTAGGGATGATCAGGCAACTACGCACTGATTTTGCAGATAATCGTCTAGAACTTTGGTATCAACCTCAACTTAGCTTAGTCACAAGGAAAGTCATTGGGGCTGAAGCATTACTTCGCTGGCGGACTGCTGAAGGTAAGTTTATTTCACCTGCAGTGTTTATCCCCCTCGCAGAATATTCGGGTTTAATTATAGAAATTGGTGATTGGGTTATTAACCAAGCGTGTCAACAAATCAAAGTTTTAGAACAGCAGCAATTTGATCATGTGGGTATTTCAGTGAATGTTTCGATTCCTCAATTTAAACGAGACAACTTCGTTGATAGCATTATCCAAGCAACGATTAGCTATGATGTCAAACCAAGTAAACTTGAATTAGAGATAACCGAAAATATTTTAATGGATGAACCACAAGTCGTTATCGATGCACTTGTAAGGTTAAAGAAAGAAGGAATAAGTATTGCACTTGATGACTTTGGTACAGGTTATTCATCAATGAGCTATTTACAAAAGCTACCACTTGACCGTTTAAAAGTAGATCGTTCATTTATTACCGATATTGCTGATCCAGGGCAATCATTAATTGCAGATACTATTATCAACCTAGGTAAGCAAATGAACTTGAAAGTTATTGCTGAGGGGATTGAAGAAGAGGCTCAGCAAGCGCACTTAATTGCCCAAGGGTGTGACGAAGTGCAAGGTTACTTCTATGCTAAACCTATGCCTGCTGATGAGTTTTTAACCTTCTTACATAATAACAATTAACGTCAGTTTATAATTCGCTAATTACATGAGTTGTGATACAGAAATGCCGAGATAATATGTCTCGGTTTTTTATTACTTAATATTTTTAAGATGTTTCTTGATATCTAAACTCTACACCTTCTCGTGGATTACACGGAATAAAATGCGATAAAATCAACGAACAAAACGCAAAGCAAGCCCCAATATAAAAAACCCAAGATGCATTATAAATCCATACGATACCAAGTAAGGCAGGAATAACCACCGCAGCAATATGATTGATTGAAAAACTTACACCCGCACTTGAAGCGAGATCTTCAGGCTTTGCTATCTTTTGGAAGTACGTTTTAATGGCAATTGCGAGTGCAAAAAATAAATGGTCAATGACATATAAACCAGCAGCGATAGTCGAGTTTTCAACAAAACCATAAGCAATAAATATTGTAATCAACCCTATATATTCAAATTTAAGTACACGGCGCTCACCGATAATCCCAATCAATTTTCCTATTTTTGCAGCGAATAACCAATTAAATACATAGTTTATTAAAAATAACGCGCTAATATTAGCAACGCTGTAGCCAAATTTTTCTACCATTAAAAAGCCAGCGAACACTGTAAATATCTGACGCCGAGCACCACTAAAAAAAGTTAATGCGTAAAATAGCCCATAACGTTTACGCAAGATAAGACGCTTTTCTTGTTCAACCTTAACGGGAAAATTTTTGAAGGAAAATGCTAAACAAATCGTGAGTGCTAGGCCAAGGCCGCCAAAGAGTGCATAGGTACTTTGATACGACCACGAAAATTTTTCCATCATCAACCATATGCTACTGAAAGCCAGTAATGAAGCGGCTGATTTTACTGATAATAAACGCCCTAAAAAGTGGGCTGTTTTATCTTTATCAATCCATTGCATTGTGAGTGATTGGTTCACTGTTTCAAAATAATGAAAGCCAACAGACATAATCATAGTGGTGAGATATAGCCCGATCACTGAAGGAAAAAATCCCGTTATTATTACACCTATTGCGGTAACAGCTAAGGAAATGATGGCTAACTTTTGTTCCTTTATAAACACTAATACATAAATTACTGTAAATGCTAGAAAACCAGGTATTTCACGTAAACTTTGTAGAATTCCAATTTCTTTACCGGTGAAACTTGCTTTTTCAATCACAAAATTATTAAGTAAAACCATCCAAACACTAAAAATTAACGGCATAATAAATGCCATGGCGAGTAACAAATTTTCAGGTTTATTAAGGCGTTCTTTAATTGACATTATTTTCCAATAATCCGCGACTATAAAACGTTGTCTTCGTTGAAAAAAATGATTACAGTTCAGAAGTATATGATTAAAATTTAAAACGATGTATTGTTCGGTTTGCTATTTTACCTTTATTTCGAGGAGAAAAGTAATCGCCTTAATAAGGATTAATTTCATAGAGGGCAATCAGTGTTCAAGATTGATAACATCAGTCGAATTTATGGTGAAGATGAAACTCAAGTTACGACACTATAATATTTTATTAACGATTAGAAATAATGAATTCGTTGCGATAATTAGGATATCTGGTTTTGATAAATCACCCTTAATGAGTATTTTAGGTTGTCTTGATACATAGACTTAAGGTGATTATTTATTATCAGGGATTAAATAATTTCAAATTTTTTTGGTGTGGGTGGTGTTATCGTATGCTTAAAAATCAGCCTGTATCGTCGTTTTACAAAGTGATTAAGTAACTCACTCACAATTAATTTAATGGCTGATTTAATGCTATAGTTAATGAATACATCTGTTTTTTTAATGGATGTACTCGTCATATCATCATTATTGAGTTGTAGTATGCTAAAACTAGCGACCAAAATTTATTTTACATTTTTTTTATTGTTAAGTTTTTCAATACAAGCCTTTGAAGAAACTGAGGTTGATCTATTTCAGCTTTCATTGAGTTCATTAATGAATGTCAAAGTAACCACAGCGAGTGGTATTGAAGAATCTTTATCAGAGGCTCCTGCTGCAATGATAGTCATTGAGGAAAATGATTTTAAAAAGCGTGGCTATACCAGCTTAGTTGAAATCCTTGCTGACTTACCTGGATTTGATAGTGTGGTAACTAGCGGCGCAACACATTTAACTTTTTATCAACGTGGTTATAGAACGCCTGCATCAAGTCGAACGCTTTTCATGGTTAATGGCGTGATTGATAACCACCTATGGACTCAAATCGCTGTAGTTAGTCGACAATATCCTGTCTCAAATATTTCCCGCGTTGAAGTACTCTATGGGCCTTCATCTGTTCGTTATGGGCCTAATGCTTTTATGGGAATCATTAATATCATTACTAAGAATGCTACTGACTTTACGAAAAGACAACACGAAATAACTGCTAGGGCTGAACTGGGCCGATGGAACTCTAAGGGCATAGAAATATCAGCTAACGGTCGCTTTAATGACTTACGTTATAGTTTTTCTGCCCGAAATTTTTCGAGTGATGAAGAAGACCTGTCGAATCGATGGGGATTCTTAAGTAATGATCTTTACCAAAGTGAAACCATTTGGGGGCCTATCCGTGATTTAAACGTGAATGGAAATAGGATGGATCATTATTCTGATCAAACGGTTGATATAGGTATCGTTGCTGATATTACTTATCAAAATTACAAGCTAGGACTGATTCATTGGAAAGTTGATGAGGGGTATGGCGCTCAATATGCGGCGGATAGAGGGCAAGCAAATAGTTCGTGGAAGCAAAATTCAAATCAACTGTATGTCGAACATCAAGGCAATGTAAATCAAAAGCTATCAGTTAAGAGTCTAGGTTTGTATCGTGATAATCGAATTTGGGGAAATTGGGCAGAGGCTGAACCTGACTTTCAAGATAATATGAATAACACCTCTTTTATTAGCTTTACTCATTGGAATACGACCAGTGAAGCTATTGAGTTAACGCAAGACGCGGAATACCATCTAAATGAACGATGGAATATATTAACGGGGTGGCGTTATAAAAAAAGTGATGTTACTAAAGCCTATGATATTCCTGGTTATTGGTCAGGTTCATATAGCTCTACAACCCCGACGACTGATCTGGGTCCTTACGGACAAGGCGCAGGAATATTCCACAGTACGGATGAAATTTACACCTTCAATGAACACCCATTAAATAATGTACCTGGTGATAACCGCCAAACTTTTTCTGATAAAGGTTTATATGTTGGTGGTATTTATGATGTATTCCCATGGATATTTAACGTAGGTCTGCGGTTTGATGATAATAGTATCTGGGGTGAATCTATTAGTCCACGTTTAGCGGGGATATATAAATTAGCAAATGAGAAAACAGTGTTTAAGCTTATTTACGGAGAGGCTTTTCAAGAACCTTCCGCAGAGCAGTTATATGGCGGTTGGAGTGGACGGAAATCAAATGTAAACTTATCTTCTGAAAAAGCGAAAAATATTGAATTAATTTTGATGCAGCAAGAAGAACAGTGGTTACATGAACTCTCATTGTATGTTGCTTCATATAAAAATGTTATTCGAGAATCAGCCATTAACGATGGTTCTAGAGATATTTGGGGTGCTGAGTATAGAGGACGATTTGAGTATCCAAACTTTCTTGATCAACAAGATAAAATAACCGGTAACTTTTATTATACTTACACAGACCCTCAAACGAATCGAAGGTATGAACATGGGATAAATGAGTGGATCAGCGATGACGCACGTTTAGGCGATATTGCCCCTCATAAAATAAATGCTTCAGTATACTTTCCATTGAATAATCATTTTGGGCTTAACTTTAAAAGTAACTATTATTCTCCTACCGATTTATATTCGCGGAATCCCTTATCTGAACAGGGTATTAAGCTTGGTTCTCGGTTTGTTTTTGATATAGCGGTTAATTATGCGAGTCAAAAATACAGTATTAGTTTGAAAGTGAATAACTTGTTTGATCACCAACACATGTTGCCTGGGATAAAAGCGGCAGACTCAGGAAATGACTTTACTCAACGCAGTATTGGTTTCACTAACTCATTAATCCCTCAAAATAGCCGTTCTTTTTGGCTCACTTTAGAATTTTATTTGTAAGTTTTCCATAAAATGAAACGCATAATTAAAACGATTGTTTAAATAATTTGCAATTAATTTTCTTTCAAGGCACACTCAATCGTCTATTATTATAAAAACTGATCATTAAATTATTATTTAATTGAGATCAGCCCCCTATTTTTATCCCACTAAACGAGGAAATTAGGCATGTTATTTCAAGGTCAAAACCTTTCTGCCGAATTATTGGATGACGGCATTGTTGAATTTAAATTCGATGCTCAAGGTTCAGTGAATAAGTTCGATCAGGTAACTTTTAAAGAATATATTGAAGTGGTTGCTGCCATTAACAATTGTACAGATGCCAAGGGCGTTTTAGTTACGTCAGGTAAATCTAACTTTATTGTTGGTGCAGATATTACTGAATTTTTAGAAATGTTTAAACTACCAGAAGAGGAACTTGTTCCTTGGATCAAAGGTGGTTCAGATGTTTTTGATTCATTTGAAGATATTAACCTGCCAACAGTCGTTGCGCTTAATGGTTTTGCTTTAGGTGGCGGTTGTGAAATGAGCTTAGCTTGTGACTACCGTATTGCCGATACAACATGTTCTATTGGTTTACCTGAAGTTAAATTAGGTCTTATTCCTGGTTTTGGTGGCACAGTACGTTTACCACGCATTATTGGTGCTGATAATGCCGTTGAATGGATGTCTACAGGTAAAGCATTCAAACCTGCTCCAGCGATGGCTGTAGGTTTACTTGATGCCGTTGTTGCACCTGAACATTTACGTGAAGCTGCGATGAACATGCTTAAACAAGCAATGGCTGGAAAGTTAGATTGGCAAGCAAAGCGTCAACAAAAACTTGAAGCGTTAAAACTTAGTCCCGTTGAAACGATTATGACCTTCAATACTTGTAAAGGTATGATCGCCGCTAAAGCAGGTAAACATTACCCTGCACCAATGATGATGGTTAAAACTATTGAAGCGGCTGCTTCTTTAGGCCGAACAGAAGCTATGCTGATTGAGAACGCTAACTTTGCAAAATTGGCTAAAACTGATGCTGCAACTGCGCAAATCGGTTTGTTCATGGCAGACCAAGTTGTTAAAGGTAAAGCAAAGAAAGCTGCCAAAATGGCCACTAAAAAAGTCAGTAAAGCTGCCGTGTTAGGTGCGGGTATTATGGGCGGTGGTATAGCTTACCAATCTGCTTATAAAGGCACGCCAATCATTATGAAAGACATCAATGACGCTGCACTCGATTTAGGTTTAAACACGGCATCAGGTATTTTAACGAAACAAGTTGAACGCGGTCGTATGAACGCGAAAAAAATGGCTGGCGTATTAAATAATATTACACCAACACTAAGCTACGATAGTGTCAAAGGCGTAGATATTGTCGTTGAAGCGGTTGTTGAAAACCCTAAAGTGAAAGGGATGGTTTTAGCTGAAGTCGAAAGTTACCTTGACGAAGATGCGATTTTAACGTCTAACACTTCAACTATTTCTATCGATTTATTAGCGCAAAGCGTTAAGCGACCAGAAAATTTTTGTGGCATGCATTTCTTTAATCCCGTAAACAAAATGCCATTGGTTGAAGTTATTCGTGGTAAAGATACGTCTGCAGAAACTGTTGCTGCTGTAGTTGCTTACGCCGCTAAAATGGGTAAATCACCTATTGTTGTTAACGATTGTCCTGGTTTTTATATCAACCGAGTTTTATTCCCATACTTTGCTGGCTTCAGCCAGTTAATGCTTGAAGGTGTTGATTTTTCTGCTGTTGATAAAATTATGGAAAAACAGTTTGGTTGGCCAATGGGCCCAGCTTACTTACTTGATGTTGTCGGTGTTGATACTGCAGATCATTGTACGGGCGTTATGTCAGCTGGTTTTCCAACACGCATGAAAAAAATTGATAATGACCCAGTAAGCACGTTATATGCTAATCAACGCTTAGGTCAGAAAAATGGTAAAGGATTTTACGATTACGGCAAAGATAAAAGAGGCCGCCCTACAAAAGTAGCGTCAGCAGATGCTTATGCATTATTTGCAAATACTTGTCCGGATAAAAAAGAATTTCGTAGTGAAGATATTATCGCTCGCTTGATGATCCCTATGGTGAACGAAGTAGTACGTTGTTTAGAAGAAGGTGTTGTTGATACAGCAGCTGAAGCTGATATGGGCTTAATTTACGGTATTGGTTTCCCTCCATTTAGAGGCGGCGCAATTCGTTATTTAGAAACGTTAGGTTTAACTAACTTTATCGCTATGGCTGATAGCTATGCTCATTTAGGCGAAATTTATCAGGTAACTGACGGATTACGCGAAATGGAAAAATCAGGTAAATCTTATTTCAACACCGACGTAAAAACAGCATAAGCTAAGGAGAAAATCATGAAAGAAGTAGTCATTGTAGATTGTATTCGTACACCGATGGGACGCTCTAAAGCTGGCGTTTTTCGTAATATTCGTGCCGAAGGTTTGTCAGCACATCTAATGCAGCAATTATTAGTGCGTAACCCTAATTTAGACCCTTCATTAATTGAAGATATTATTTGGGGTAACGTTAAGCAAACGAAAGAGCAGGGTTTTAACATTGCGCGTAATGCACAGTTATTAACTGACATTCCAAAAACAGTTGGCGCAGTAACGGTTAACCGTTTATGTGGTTCATCAATGCAAGCTTTGCATGATGCGACAACGAATATCATGTGTGGCCAAGGTGATGTATTCATCGTCGGTGGTGTTGAGCACATGGGACATGTTCCTATGATGTACGATGTTGATTTCGATCCAGCACTAAGTAAATATATTTCTCGTGCAGCGGGTAATATGGGCTTAACCGCTGAATTATTGGGTAAGCAATTCGGTATTACGCGTGAGCAACAAGATGCGTTTGGCGCTCGTTCGCATAGAAAAGCTTATGAAGCACAACTTGCTGGTCGTTGGGATAATGAAATAGTTGCTACTCAAGGGCATGATGCCATGGGCGCATTAACGCTCATTGAGCATGATGAAGTTATTCGCCCTGATACAACGATTGAAACGCTTGGCGGTTTACGTCCAGTATTTGATCCTGTAAATGGTACAGTAACCGCTGGTACTTCTTCAGCGTTGTCTGATGGCGCATCAGCAATGTTAGTTATGTCAGCTGACCGTGCTAAAGAACTTGGTTTAACACCTCGTGCTAAAATTCGTGGTATGGCTGTTGCGGGTTGTGATCCTTCAACGATGGGCTTTGGTCCTGTTCCTGCAACGAAAAAAGCATTGAAACGTGCAGGCTTATCTTTAGCTGATATCGAATTAGCTGAGTTTAATGAAGCCTTTGCTGCTCAAGCATTATCATGTGTTAAATCGTTAGGCTTAGAAGACAAAGCTGAAGAGATGATTAACTTAAACGGTGGTGCAATTGCGCTTGGTCACCCATTAGGATGTTCTGGAACACGCATTACCGGTACCTTATTGAACCTTATGGAAGGTCAAGATGTAAACATTGGTTTAGCGACTATGTGTATTGGTTTAGGCCAAGGTATTGCAACGGTAATCGAACGCGTTTAATCACTAACGCTGAAAATTATAGTAAAACAGTAAAAAGCTCACATTGGTGAGTTTTTTTATGTCTGCTCTAAAGTAAATAAAAGAGTAATGTAGGTTGGTCAGTGAAAAATAAGTGAGTGGTACGAAGGCAGAGAGTTAATTTTCTATTTGATAGTAAGCGACGTTGCATTCAAATAAAGGGTCAATATGCAGGTATGTTTTAATATACGACATACCTAGGTTTTTCATGACACCAATAGACCCTAGATTTTCTTCATCGGCAATGGCGCTGAACTTTTTGTATTCAGGCATTACTGCTAAGGCATCTTTGATATGTTGAGCTGATTCACTCGCAAAACCTTTGCCCCAAGAAGAACGAAAAAATCGCCAACCGAGTTCCAAATTAGTAAATTCAGGTAAGTCAGAGAAAAAATTCATCGGTCTCACCAGAACCCAACCAATGTATTCATCCGTTTCAGTAATATTGACCTGCCATAATCCCCAGCCTTTATCTAAGTTGAGATAGGCTTGCATACGAGGTACTAAAACGTGTGCAATGGTTTCTCGTGAAGAGGGCTTACCATCACTGATAAAGCGCATAACTTCAGGATCTTGATCAAGTTGATATAATAACTCTGCGTCATCGGTGGTCATTAATTGATAGCTGAGTCGGGCAGAGTTATTAATTTTCATTTTATTAGCCTATATGTTTACACTAAAGACTCTTGAAGTGGGGGTACAACTTGCTTTTTACGACTTAATACGCCGTCTAACCAAAGTTTACCGTCAACAGTTGCTTTGCCGTATGCTTTTTCAGTTAAGTCATCATTGTCACTGATCACTAGCATTTCAGAGCCTTCTTTCATGATATCTGTAAGCAATAATAAAACCGTGTGGCGATTGCCTTCTGCTTTGAGTTTGGCAATGTCAGCAACCAATTCAGGCTTCATTTCATCAAAAATTGCTAAGTCGAGTACTTCTAATTGACCAATACCAACTAAGTTACCATGCATGTTGAAGTCTTTAAAATCACGTAATACTAAGTCACGAATAGGTGTACCCAATACAGCTGATTTCACTTCAAACATTTCCATGCCCAATGCTTTCGGATCTTCAATACCAGCAATATCGGCTAACGCTTCAACACACTTAATATCAGCCGTAGTGCACGTTGGAGATTTAAAAATAACAGTGTCTGATAAGATCGCACACAACATAGCGCCCGCAATGTCTTTCGGAATTTCCACATCATAAAAATCGTACATCATTTTGATGATTGTATTAGTACAGCCTACAGGGCGAACCCATATTTCTAAAGGAGTAGAAGTGGTTATGTCGCCTAATTTATGATGATCAATAATGCCTAAAATTGTAGCTTCATCAATATCATCTGGTCCTTGAATACGGTCAGAGTGGTCAACAATGTAAATACCTTCACCCGCAAAACTCGTTTTTAATTCAGGTTGTTCAAAGCCAAACTTGTCTAAAATAAACATTGTTTCTGGTGAAAGTTCACCTAAACGGGCGGGTAGGGTTTCTTCACCTAACGTTGTTTTTAAATAGGAAAGGGCAATGGCTGAACAGATCGAGTCTGAATCAGGAGTTTTGTGTCCAACAGCGTAATTAGGCATAAAAAATTCTCGTTTTAGCGTGTTATATTGAGGCAATGTTTAAATTGGCAATATTTTAGCAAATAAACAACTGCAGTGAAAAGTTAAAGCTCACATTATCAGCATTAAATTATATTTAATTGTGCTAACTGACCGAGCAGTAGGCCAACGCCTAAAAATGTCAGTACTAAAACAATAATAGGTAGTTTGATTATTCGTAGTAAATAAAACCCAATCACAACGCAAATTAACTCCACGACTGAACTTACTGCACTGGTAAATATAGGATGATAAAGCGCCGAGAATAATAAACCTACCACCGCTGCATTTACCGCCATTACCGCACTTGCGACTTTTGGCTTAGTTGCTAATGAATGCCACGATTTTTCAAAAGCTAACAGTAATAAAAAACCAGGTAAAAAAACGGCTAAAGTGGCGATTACCGCACCTAGCAAAGGATTTTGTATGAATAGTTCGGCACCTAAAAATGTCGCAAGGGTAAACATTGGCCCCGGAACTGCTTGCGCTGAAGCATAACCTGTAAGGAAAATGTCATTAGATAATGTTTCACCAATAGTCTGCTGCAATAAAGGCAAAACAACGTGGCCGCCACCAAATACCATGCTACCTGCTTGATAAAAGTGATTAAAAAATACGACGAGTTTGGAAGATTCGTTAGCTGGGGCTAAATAGATTAGTAATGGTAAAGACAATAGAATCGTAAAGAACAAACTCAAAGGGAGTAATTTGAGTTTGTTCTTTACCAGGGAAGAAGGTTTTGCAACGTCAGACATTACAGGTTTTAATGTTTGATTAATCAAAAAGCCAAAGCCACCAGCAAAGATGAGTATTAGCATTTGTGTGGTTAAGTTGGGGGAAACAATTAAAATAATGGTAGTGATTAATGCAATAATTTTATGAATATGATGATGACAAAAACTTTTAAACATCGTTAAGCAAGCGTCAGCAACCACGACAACAGCTAATAACTTCAAACCATGAATAACATGATTAATCCAAGGTTGTTCAGCGCCGCTTATATTGACAGCCAAAAAATAAAGGAGAATAAATGACGGGAGTGTAAAACCTAAAAATGCAGCGATTCCTCCTAATAACCCTGCTTGTCGAAGGCCAATGGCAAAACCTAGCTGACTAGATCCCGGTCCAGGTAAAAATTGACTTAATGAGATTAAGTTTGCAAAGCTTGTTTGATCTAACCAGTTAAGTTTACCGACAAAAACTTTTTGAAAATAGCCAATATGTGCCGCGGGCCCACCAAAACTGATGCACCCCAGAAAAAGGAAACGCCAAAAAACTTCAAATATTTTTTTCATAAAAATGTCGTCAAGAGAATGCTAATAATAAAATGTATTATACCGTTAAAGTGTGAATGGCATATTAAATTTTGCCGTAAAAAAAAGCTCAATGAATTGAGCTTTTTTATAACGATATAGAAAATTATTGGTTATTTGTAATAAGCTAAACACGCTTCAACTTCGTTTTTAGAGACCTATTGATTGAACTTCAACATGTTGATGAATGTCTCTGTTTGGTTATTTGTAATAAGCTAAACACGCTTCAACTTCGTTTTTAGAGACCTATTGATTGAACTTCAACATGTTGATGAATGCCTATGTTTGGTTATTTGTAATAAGCTAAACACGCTTCAACTTCGTTTTTAGAACCCATAATAACTTCCACACGTTGATGAATACTCGTCGGTTCCATATCCATAATACGCCCTTCACTGGTCATTGCTAATCCACCCGCTTGTTCAATGAGGAAACTCATTGGATTTGCTTCATACATTAAACGTAGCTTGTATGGTTGTTTTGAATTTCGGCTATCTTCTGGGTAAGTAAAAATACCACCACGTGTTAGCACGCGATGAATATCGCCTACCATCGCTGCAATCCAACGCATGTTGAAGTTTTTGCCTCGAGGGCCGGTATCACCAGCAAGCAAGTCACTTATATAATGTTGCATTGGTGCTGTCCAAAAACGTTGATTTGACATGTTAACAGCAAACTCTTGTGTTTCGGCAGGTACTTGAACGTTACGCTCAACTAATAAGAAACCACCGTGGGTGCGATCTAAAACGTAAAAATGTGTTCCGCTACCGGTCGTCATTACCAACATAGTTGATGGGCCATATAAAACATAACCCGCACAAAGTTGCTTGTTGCCCGCTTGTTTAAACATATCAGGATCACTCGCATCCATATCGCTTGGCGCTTCATGAATTGAAAAAATAGTGCCAATTAATGAATTTATTTCAATGTTTGAACTGCCATCAAGGGGGTCGAATGATACTAAAAATTTACCATCTTCATTACCAGCAACAGACGTATCTTCTTCCTCAGAAGAAACCGCTTTAACAAACCCAGACTCTAATAAAATGTCTTTAAATAATTCATTCGCAACAACATCTAATTCTTTCTGAACTTCGCCTTGAATGTTTTCATCCAAAGTCGAGCCCATTAAACCACCTAAATGACCTTGACTAACACGGAATGAAATTTCTTTAGTTGCCGCTAAAATCGTTTTGATCAGCGAAATTAAATCGAGTGGAACATTATCTTGACGTAAAGCTGGTGCTAGTCGTTGCATCGGGTTACCTAATTGATTTAGAGTAAGACTCTTTAAAATTGAGTCATAAAATTATTAGCTATTTAATGCGGTTAAATAGCAGGTGCATTTTAATTCATTATAATTTTGTATTCTGAAAGGTAACGATGAAAACGTTCAACTTTACCTAAGCATTAATTATAACAAAAATAATTGGATGACTTGAACAAATATTTCTGGATCCAAAAATAAAATAGGGAAAATCATGACTTTCACGCAGCGTTTCTTTTTAATATTTATTTGTAGTGCATTTTCAACCGTCGCGTTTAGTGAAGAAACTAAAAGTTATGGTGAATTTGTTGAAGGTAAAAAACATCAACAAGGATATTTTTCTTTTTTCCATGACAAGGAAGAAGGCAAAATATACTTGCAAATTGACCAATTTGAGCAAAACTTCTTATTCCAAAGTGGTTTGCCACAAGGTGTTGGTTCTAATGATATTGGCCTTGACCGAGGCCAACTAGGAGAAACCCGATTAGTTCGTTTTGAAAAAGTAGGTAAGAAGGTTTTTCTTCGTCAATTAAATACTTATTATCGTGCTAATACGATAAATAAATTAGAAAAACAGGCAGTTGATGAAGCTTTTGCGAGTTCGATTATCTGGGGCTTTAACGTTGCTTCAGAGACTGAGGACGGTAAAAAAGTATTCATTGATTACACGCCTTTTCTTTTGTCTGATATTCATCAATTATCAACTAAGCTAAAAAAACGTAAGCAAGGTGATTTCAAAATTGATCTCAGCCGCAGCGGTATCTATGCCAAACGAAGTAAAGCCTTCCCAAATAATACAGAACTAGAAGCAACGGTTACTTATAAAGGGAATGGCGCTGGCGATCACTTACGTTCTGTAACCCCCGACTCAACTGCTGTTACCGTGAATTTACACCATTCGTTGATTAAACTCCCTGATGATAATTATCAAATCCGCGCTTTTCATCCTTACAGTGGATTTTGGTCAAATAGTTACGCTGATTATGCGAGTGATATTGATAAACCCTTAATTCAACGCAGTATTCCTCGTCATCGCCTTCGTAAGAAAGATGCAAGTCTTGCGATAAGTGAAGCCGTTGAACCTATTATTTATTATCTTGATGCTGGCGTACCTGAGCCAATAAAAAGTGCTTTACTTGATGGAGCACGTTGGTGGGATCAAGCGTTTTCAGCTATCGGTTATAAAGATGCTTTTCAAGTGAAAATGTTACCCGAAGATGCTGACCCCATGGACGTTCGTTATAACGTTATTCAGTGGGTGCATCGCGCAACAAGAGGTTGGTCTTATGGTGCGTCGGTTATTGACCCCAGAACAGGAGAAATACTAAAAGGCCATGTTACGCTTGGCTCATTACGTGTTCGTCAAGATTATCTCATTGCTTTGGGGTTAACTTCTCCTTTCACAGAAAAAGAGACCGATACCTCTGAAATGAAAGAAATGGCATTGGCTCGAATTCGTCAGCTATCGGCTCATGAAGTAGGACATACTTTAGGTATTGCTCATAATTTTGCAGCCAGCGCCAATAACCGAGCATCAGTGATGGATTATCCTCATCCATTAATTACTTTAAACAATGGAAACATCGATTTATCAGATGCATACGCTAAAGATATTGGCCGTTGGGATAAGTCGGTTATTGCTTATGGTTACGCTGATGTACCTGTTAAACAAGAAGAAGCGTATTTAGCGAATGTTATTGCGACAGCGCAAAAAAATGGTTTGCAGTATATGTCAGACTCAGATGCCCGTTCTTCGTCAAGTGCACATAGCACCGGGCATTTATGGGACAACGGCAAAAATGCTACTGATGAATTGAATAACATCTTAAAAATACGCGAAAAAGCACTTAATGATTTCGGCTTACATAGTATTCCTATCGGTCAACCTTTGTCTGAAATTGAAGAAGTGTTAGTGCCTATTTATAACTTTCATCGTTTTCAGGTAACCGCTGCCGCAAAATTAATTTCAGGTACTGATTATAGTTATCAGCTCCGAGAAGCGAATGTATCAAGCCATTTAACGGTTGTTTCAGGTAAAGAGCAACGTAAAGCGTTAAAAGCTTTATTAACAACCTTAGATGTAAGCGTATTAACGTTACCCGAGCATATCGTTAAACTGATACCGCCAAAAGCGTATGGTTATTACCGTAATCGTGAAAGCTTTGTTGGAAATACAGGGCTCACTTTTGATCCCATTTCTGCTGCTGAAGCTAACGCTAAACACACCGTTTCATTGTTGTTGAATGAGCAGCGTTTAGCTCGCTTGCAGCAACAGTCAGTCATGGATAGTAATATCCCGAGTGCACAAGAACTTATTGATGCGTTAATAAAACAGTCGATAAAAAAATCTGCTGAGAAAGGCTTGTCATTGTTAGTGCAACAACGGGTAAACCAGCAAGTTGTCGAGCATTTATTATCACTTTGGCATAACAAGAAATTAGTGACTGAAGTAAGAGCTGAAGTGTATGTTGCTTTACGTGATTTAAAAAAGTGGCTGGCCGATAATTCTGATGGACGACAGTATAAGCGTTTGTCTGCACAGTTTATGTTATTAGAAGAGCAAATTGGCTATAGCCTTGAACAGGGGAAATTAGTTCACCCGATATCAACCATTAAAATGCCGCCAGGTTCACCTATCGGAGGTTAATTCTTTTTATTGTCAGTGGCTTCAGCTTTAATGAAGCCATTGACATTTATGCTATCGTATTATTTTGAATTTAAATAAAGTTCAGGATTAGATAATAATTCAATCAACACTTCAACATTATCTCCTAGTTGCTTCTCAACACGACCAGGGAATATCTCATTAAGCTTATCTAAATTATCGTATTGCGTATGCCAAATATTTCCCCAGTTTTTTTCTGCTTTTTTATCACAAGCGGTAACATTCTTTTGATCATAACACGTCCATAATTCTGCTGTAGTTGACTGAGAGTAACCATCAAAGCCATTATGACCATTAATTGCAAAATTAGTTGATTCAACATAAGCGATAGGAATGCCAGCACATGCAAAACTTGCATGATCAGACCAAGAACCTGTTACACCTTCAGGGTAACCTTCGTAATCTGGGTGAATAACATACTTGTTGTTTTCACCTAGTACTTTGATTGACGCAGTAAGTAAAGCATTACGAATTGATGCTTCGCTACTGTACTTTTCACTTTTACAACGTTTATAAGGGGTTGAATGTGCGCTATGAACGTAAACTTTATCTCCACCGGCGATGGTATCAAAGTTGATCATTGCAGCAATATTATTGAGTTTTTTATTTTCCAACAAATTAGTCACGTAGTAATTTGAGCCCTGTAATCCAATTTCTTCTGCGCCAAAAGCAATAAAGCGAATATTATAATTTGCAGGCATTTTATCGACTAAGGCTTCTGCTATTGCTAACATGGCCGCTACACCTGCACCATTATCCGTTGCTCCCATTGAGCCTGTTTTCATTGCCGTTGAATCGTAATGCGCACCAAGAATGATCGTGGGTTTTGTTGAATCCCCCAGTTCTGCGATAATATTTTGTGAGTCACCTACCATTTTTATACTATTGTATGAAAAGCCTTGTTCGGTAACACGGTAACCAAATTTTTCAAAGTTAGCCTTAATATAATGTGCTGTTTCTTTTTCTTTTTTGGTTCCTGCTTCACGAGCGCCAATACCTTCTGTGGGTGAAACCAATTGTTTAAGATAATTATAAGCAGCTGTTTGAGCTGTCGTTAAATTTGGTTTCGCTTGAGACGGTAATAAAGCGCAAGAGGTTACAAGCAAGAGTGAACTGGTAAGCAAGCAGGTTAGGGCTAAGGGATGGAAAAATTTCATGTTATTCTCAAATCTTGAAATGGAAAAAAAGCCGTTTTCAGTCTGTTGGCAAACTGTAACGTATTTGCGTCGCTGTGCCATTATTCAATAAATAGTGGACAAAAACATAATTGTTTGTAGAACAGATAAATAGAGCCTTTTACATTAAAAGTCAGGCTTGTGTTGTGATGTAGCTGTTAATTTTACTTTTCTGGGTTTTGTTAATACCACAATATTACCAGCAACAATGATCAACAAGCCAACTACGGTATAAATATTCCAGCTAAAACCTTCAAAAAGTGTTGAAATCACTACCGCTACTGCTGGAAACATAACACTCGTGTATGACGCTTTATGAGCCCCAATATTATTTAATAGTGTTAAGTAGCTAGCAAAAGCGATGATTGAACCGAAAATTGATAAATAAAGTAACGAACTGATATACGGTAAAGTATATGAAAAAGTAAATGACTTCCCTTGTGCAAGTAATACGATTGTCATCATGAGAGTACCGTAAAACATTCCCCAAGCATTCGCTTGCATCATCGGTAAGTTCAGGAGTTTATTTTTCATTGAAACCATATTACCTGTGGAAGCTAAGAATGTTCCTATCAAACAAAGGGCTAAACCAAGCAATGTTTCTTTACCTAGCGCTGTGTCGTTAATTTGTGGCCAAAATAAAACAATAATGCCGATTAAACCAAGCATAGCGCCAAGGTAAGTTTGTTGGGTTATTTTAGTGTTAAACCAAATACGGGCGTTTACTACATTGAAAAACATAATCATTGAAAAAGCGATAGAGGTCAGTGCAGAGTTTATATGTTGCTGAGCTGAATAGATAAAGTAGTAATTAAAACCAAATAACGTTAAGCCAAAAATAATAAACTGTACGTGTTGTTTACTATTAAAGATAAGAGAAAGATTCTTAAATCGGCAATAAGCAAACAAAATTAATGCCGCTAAGCCGAACCGGTAAATAATAGAGGCTTCAGGAGGAACATCGCCCAGTTGATAGTTAATAGCAATCCATGTTGATCCCCAGATAAGTACGGTGATCACATATAAAAAAGTATTGCTCATTACGGTTCCTTGAGAATTGAAGAGTAAACGACCTCATTTTACTGATAAAGCCTTACATGAATTTTATAATTTAATTTTAAGTGCAGCATGCCTTTTTAACCGTATTATCATCTAAGGATAATAACAATATGGTCATCGCAGGACGCTCTTGCATTACCAAGGCCTGAGCGAAATTATTTTTAGCCATTAAATGGATCCATTTTTCCGCGGTTTTTTGAGTATGTATACAAAAGTCATGAGATATTCCTCAGTTGGTTATATTTAACAAATAGTTTGTTTTATTATTGAATAGACAGTTTATATCTTTTTTATTTTAATACATATGTAGAAAAGTAAAAATGAAACCTGTAGAGTTATGCGTTTATTAGATTAGTCAGCGCCTGATTTTTTAGACCAACAAGTGCTCGACGTTGTTGGTTAGCAAGAAAAGAATGGAGCATTACGTGCTGGTGATAAATTACCGAGTTTACGCAAATTAAGCCGACAGTTTGAAATCAGTATACCGACAGTTAAACAGGCATATATTGAATTAGAACGTCAAGGTACCATTTCAGCACGGCCACAGTCAGGCTACTATTTAAAAGCCAAAAAAGCACGAACATTAAAGCCAATGCGCGCTAAATGGGTATGTTGCGAACCCTTGAAATATCATGCCGAAGCCTCATTGAACAAGTCTATGAAGCTGTGCATTTACCTGATTCCGTTGCGTTAGGGATCTCTAACCCCGTTAATGCGCATCCGCCAGATAAAGCCTTGGCGCGATTAAAGCGGTCAGTATTAAGTAAAAATGCTGAAAAAGCGGTAAGTTATGGACCCGTTAATGGCGATCCTAAATTACGGATAAATCTTGCATTTCGTTATCAAGAAAAAGGTGTAGCCATTAACCATGACGATATAATTATGACTCATGGTGCACAAGAAGCGCTGTCAATTGCATTGCAGTGTGTTGCAGAGCGAAGGGATATTATCGTTATCGAATCTCCTTGTTTTTTTGGCTTGATTGAATTAATTGAAAGCCTCGGTATGAAAGCTTTAGAAGTTTACACGCTTACCGAAGGTGGCGTGTGTGTAGATGAACTTGCCAAGGTGATAAAGCAACATCCGGTTAAAGCCTGTTTTTTTCAACCGCTATATCTAACCCTCTTGGTGCTATGATGACCGATAAACAGCGAAAAAACAGGGTGAATTTATTAGAGGGTCATGATATTCCGCTAATAGAAGATGAAGTGTACACTGATTTATACTTTACAGAAAAGCGTCCTGTACCCACGCAGTCTTGTTCAACGCCTATGTTACAACAATGGACGTTGACAAATTATTTGATGAGTGGTGAATACGACCGTCACCTGCAAGTATTACGAAAAACCTTACGCTATAACTGTGAAAGAATGCGCGCCCTAATCCCAGTACCTTTTCCAAAAGAAGTCTGTATATCACAACCCCAGGGGGGGGAGTGTGTTATGAATACGTTGTCGCTCCCATGTTGATACCAGTAAATTCTTTGCTCAGGCTATTGCCAAAGGCGTCAGTTTTGCACCCGGTGAAACATTTTCACCAACAGGAAAATACAAAAACTTTATGCGCATCAGTTATGGTGTTAAATGGTGTGACAAAGTAGATAAAGCCGTTGCTGAACTTGGCAAGCTCGTTTACGATTATCCGGAAAAGTTATGAGTAATTTAAAAGTTTCAGAGCAAACAGAACTGTCATTAAAACTGTTACTGCCATTACTGGCGGCAGTTATTGCTATTTCACCCTTAGCCATTGATATGTATTTACCGGCAATGCCTATATTGGCTGAACAGTTATCAACAGATATGCCAATGGTGCAAAATAGTTTAAGCATCTATTTGTTAGGTTATGCATTAGGTTTATTATTTTTTGGTCCTCAGGCAGATAAACGCAGTAGAAGAAAATTGGTTATGTTGGGCATTTCTGGTTTTATTGTGATGAGTATCGCTATAGCTTTTGTGACCAGTATTGAGCAGTTTTTATCACTAAGATTTTTACAAGCATTTATCAGCAGTGCAGCAACGGTTGTTGTACCAGGAACAATAAAAGAGCGTTATGGTAAAGACACCGCGAAAGGTTTTTCTTATGTTTCTATGATCATGATGATTGCCCCGATGATAGCACCAGGCATTGGGGCAGTTTTGCTTTTACATAGTTGGGAACTTATATTTTTGAGTTTGGCTACTTATAGCTTTATGGTTTTACTGTTAGTTTATCGATTTTTACCTGAAGTTAAACGAGAAAAAACCTACCACAGGTTAGCTTTATCCAGCGATACAAAATTGTACTTTCAAATAAAAAATCTCAACTTAATATTATCAGTTCTATGGTGGTTTCATTAGCTTTCTTTGCTTATATCACCGCAATCCCTTTTGTTTATTTGACGGTTTTTAAAGTCTCTGAGTTTGAGTTTAGTCTGCTTTTTGCGATTAACGTATTCGCATTGATGACAGCCCATTTAATTAATACCCGATTAGTGAGTCGTAAAGGGTCAAAAAGAATGTTGGCGTACGGCCTAATGGTGGCCTTATGCTTTTCATCTTTATTAGTAGTGGTGAACTTTTTACAATTTTCGCTCATTTATACCGCGATCGCTGTATTGCCGTTAATGGGCAGTTTATCGATGATCGCCGTTAATGCTGACGCACTCATTATGCAAGAATTTACCCGAGAAGCAGGTACGGCAACTGCTGTTATAGGAACATTACGTTTTGGCATTGGTGCATTGGCAGGCCCAATATTAGCGTACTTTTACGATGGTAGTGCTTTGCCGTTTGCATTATTAATGTGGTGTGCGATTGTGGTTGTTTTATTATGTCAATTACCTAACATGACACAAAGAACAGTAATTAAGGATTAATATGAAAAAAATAGCGATTATTCTATCGGGCTGTGGGGTTTATGATGGCAGTGAAATTTATGAAAGTGTTTTAACGTTATTAGCAATAGAGCAGCAAGGAGCAAGTTACCGTTGTTTTGCACCTAATATTAACCAACATCACGTGATCAACCATTTAACTGGTGAAGTAACCGAGGATGAAACGCGTAATGTTTTGGTAGAGTCTGCACGTATTGCTCGAGGTGACATTGAAGATATCGTGGAACTTTATCAAGAAGAATTTGATGCATTAATTTTCCCCGGTGGTTTTGGTGCGGCTAAAAATTTATGTACGTTCGCCCTTGATGCAGAAAATTATCAAATCAATCCGGAGGTGTTATCCGCAGCACAAAGTTTTATTAAAGTGGATAAACCACTCGGTTTTATGTGTATTGCACCTGCAATGATCCCACTTATTTTTGGGGAAGATGCGCAAGGAACGATAGGTAAAGATCGCGATATTGCACAATCATTAATGAATCGTGGTTTAGCGCATGTTGATTGTGACGTTGATGATATTATTGTAGATGGAAAACGGAAATTAGTTTCAACACCAGCCTATATGCTGGCGACGTCACTTGTTGAAGCGGCAAGTGGAATCAACAAATTAGTGAAGAAAGTTATTTCACTGAGTTAATACTATTCAGAGCTGTTTTTTTCTGCTTGCGCTTTAGTCTGGATTTCGACTTGTTGCAAACGCCATTTCTTACGCTCGGCATAGAAATAATCCCATACACAAGGATTACAAGCACCGCCACCACAACAATCATCGTCGGCAGGAGCGGAAGGTTTTTCTATTAATTTCGTCATATTTTTTAACGTTACACTCTTAATCTTTTCTCTATTATAAATAAAAAAGCCCTGCGATGGCAGGGCTTAAACTTTAAATTATCTCAATGTTATTCAGTTTCAGATAACTTCTTTTCTAAATAGTGAATATTAGCGCCACCGTTAACAAAACCTTGATCATTTAAAATATCTTGATGCAAAGCAATGTTAGTTTTAATACCGTCAATCACCAATTCCGCTAAGGCATTACGCATACGAGCAATAGCAACATCACGGTTATCACCCCAAGTGATCAATTTTCCGATCATTGAATCATAGTGTGGTGGTACAGAATAATCAGCATAAATATGTGAATCCCAACGAACACCTAAACCACCGGGTGGATGAAAGCGTGTAATTTTGCCCGGTGAAGGTATAAAAGTACGTGGATCTTCTGCATTAATACGACATTCAATTGAATGTCCCGCAATCTTAATATCATCTTGTGTGTAAGATAAAGGTTGACCAGCAGCAACGCGCAATTGCTCTTTAATCAAATCTACACCTGTGATCATTTCAGTTACTGGATGCTCAACCTGAATACGAGTATTCATTTCAATGAAATAGAATTCACCGTTTTCGTATAAGAATTCAAAAGTACCTGCACCACGATAATTAATATCAATACAAGCTTTACAACAACGTTCACCAATTTTGGCGCGCATTTCAGGTGTAATACCTGGTGCTGGCGCTTCTTCAACGACTTTTTGATGACGACGTTGCATTGAACAATCACGTTCACCTAAATGAATGGCGCTACCTTGTCCATCAGCCATTATTTGAATTTCAACATGACGAGGATTTTCAAGGAATTTTTCCATGTAAACCATATCATTTTTGAAAATAGTACCCGCTTCTCTTTTTGTTAAAGCAATAGACTCGACTAATTCTTCTTCGCTGCGCACAACACGCATACCACGACCACCGCCACCGCCAGCAGCTTTAACGATAATAGGGTAACCAATACGTTTAGCATGGGCCTTATTTGCTTTGTCATCGTCATTGAGTGGGCCGTCAGAACCAGGAACACAAGGAACTCCGGCTATTTTCATCGCTTTTATTGCTGCAACTTTATCACCCATGATACGGATGCTTTCTGCTTTTGGGCCAATAAAGGCAAAACCAGATTTTTCAACTTGTTCTGCAAAATCCGCATTTTCTGCTAAAAACCCATAACCAGGGTGAATAGCTACGGCATTAGTGACTTCTGCTGCCGTTATAATTGCAGGTATATTAAGGTAACTTTCAGGTGCTGATGCTTTACCAATACAGATGGTTTCATCTGCTAATAATACGTGCTTTAAATTTCTGTCGGCTGTTGAATGAACAGCAACCGTTTTAATGCCAAGCTCTTTACATGCACGTAATATTCTTAGTGCAATTTCGCCTCGGTTGGCGATAACAACTTTATCTAACATAGAATGACCCTTATGCGTTGATGTATATAGGATTATTCAATGATGAATAGCGGTTGATCAAATTCAATAGCGTCTTCGTTACCCGCTAGAATTTCTTTAATAACACCAGATTTGTCTGCTTCAATTTGATTCATCATTTTCATTGCTTCAAGAATACATAAAGTATCACCAGCATTAACATGTTGACCAACAGCTACAAAAACAGGTGAATCAGGTGATGCTGAAGCGTAGAAAGTACCGACCATAGGAGAGCGAACAACATGGCCTGAAATAGCAGCAGGTGCAGCAGCCTCAGTGGCAACAGCGGTAACTGGTGCAGCAACTGGCGCAGCATGCATCATTGGCGCGGCTTGTACTACTGTACCGCCACGACAAATACGTACGGATTCTTCACCTTCAGAAATTTCTAATTCATTAATTCCTGATTCTTGTACTAATTCAATTAATTTTTTTATTTTACGAATATCCATTTGAATACCTTTTTATCAATGTGTAATGTTTGTTTTAAAAAGAACCGCTAAATATCAGCCATTCTTGGTTATTTTTTAGTTAACTTTTATGTTCAGTTAACCATGCATATGCAGACTCTACTGCATATTTATATCCGTTTGCGCCTAAGCCACAAATAACACCAATTGCTTTATCTGATAAATACGAATGATGTCTAAATGCTTCTCTAGTATGAACATTTGAAAGATGAACTTCGATAAATGGAATGTCTACAGAAAGTAATGCATCACGTATAGCTATACTGGTATGAGTGAAAGCAGCAGGGTTGATCACAATAAAGTCAACTTCATTATGAGCGTCATGTATTTTTTCTAACAGTAAATGTTCAGCATTTGATTGTAAATGACTTAACTCAATATTGAGTGCTAAAGCTTGTAACGTTAAATTATCGATGATATTGGTTAATGATTGCGCACCGTAAATTTCAGGTTCGCGTTTCCCTAACATATTTAAGTTAGGGCCATTTAACACTAAAACTTTAAACTTTGTAGTCATTTTCTGAGAAAAACCTATTAAATACCAAATAATCGAATATCATCACATAAAAACTTGAGCGATGGAATAGATAATAACAAATTCGAACATTTTCTGTCGTTAGGCGATTATTATAGTGTTTTCGCAGAATATAGCAGCAAAATACTGGTCTGATCTCTTATTGTTGATTTTTTATTGATAAGTTGATAATAAAGTTATGTGTTTTAGTGAAAATGAATTGAATAATAAAAAAATTTTTATTATTCAATTCATTGGTTTAGCGTTTTTATGAAGATAGAGATAAGGAAATAAACTGTTTTGTACTTTGTCGCTCATTATAAAAAGTTGTAAATGTGTAATGCGCTAGAGCCACAAATAACTATGTGTTTCTTATTAAAGAGAATTTAGTTATCAGCTAAATTCTCTTTAAATTAATGGTGCTTGCCATGCTTTTTGGCAGGCCTGTAATTTATGCGGTTGAAGTCATGACAATATTACTGCCAATACGGCGTTAAATAACCATAACTCAATTACAGCATATTTATTCAATGTGACGATTTCATAGTGTAAACTTAGGATTACAAGGTGTTGAGTCAATTACACAGTTGCGTAGTTTGACAGAAAACGATTGTGATGTTGTTTACGGTTATTGCTTTGCAGACCGATGCCTGAAACGCAATTAATGAAATTTATTGATACAAAAATGGTTAATCGTTATTGGAAGAACCAGCACTTTAACACGAACTTTTGTCACAGTTAAAGTGCTTTAATATCAGGTGCTTAAAGGGTTTTCTTTAAATGCTCAGTAAACTCATCTGCACCCATAAAGCCCGTTA
This sequence comes from Alteromonadaceae bacterium, assembly GCA_041890515.1. Classification (GTDB taxonomy): domain Bacteria; phylum Pseudomonadota; class Gammaproteobacteria; order Enterobacterales; family Alteromonadaceae; genus Colwellia_A. The sequence continues at coordinate 5,124 of JASDWX010000129.1, read as the reverse complement.
CACGTTGCTGAGTTAATTCTTTACCTTGTTGATTAAAGAAAAGAATCGAAGGTAAGCCAAGTACCTGATACTTTTTAGCAAACTCTGCATTCTCAACAGAATCAAAGTCGCTCATATCAACTTGTATTAATAAACTATTACTTAATGCTTTTTGTACTTGTGGAGTATTGAACGTATATTCTTCGAACTCTTTACAAGCTATACACCAGTCAGCATATAAATCAACCATCACGGTTTTGCCTTGTGAGTTAGCTGTCTCTACTTCAAGCAATAGCTCATCAAGTGTTTTTACTACAGTAAAGTGTTGCTGCAAGGCTTGCTGATTAGTTGAAGCAACTTGTTGGTTAGGATTTACTAGCTGGTAAGCTTGATTAGCACCAAAAAAGATCATTACAAATATCACAATGCTTCTTACGCCAAACCAGAAGTTATTTTGAGTCTGTTGATTAACAGTATAAAAATAACCTGCGCTGGAAAGTACTAATATTGCCCACATTGTTTCTGTTGCTATTTCAGGTAAAAACCTTTCCATTAAAAAGATAGGTACGGCTAATAGCAATAAACCAAAAACATTCTTAATTACTGTCATCCATGTGCCAGCTTTGGGTAATAATTTACCACCAGAACTACCTAATACGAGTAACGGTATACCCATACCTAAGCTTAAGGCGTATAAAGCAGATGCACCTAGCCAGATATCACCAGATTGAGATATATACAATAAAGCACCAGTTAATGGAGCTGTTGTACAAGGAGAAGCGACTAAGCCAGAAATAGCGCCCATAACGACAACACCAAAGTATGAACCACCTTTTTGACTGTTACTGATATTATTGAGCTTGTTTTGCCAGCTGCTTGGGAGTGCAAGGTTAAACAGTCCAAACATAGATAGGGCTAAAAATATGAATAAAACACTTAAACCAATTAATACTGCAGGGTGTTGAAACATTGCTTGGAATTGAGCACCCGCTAATGCGACTACAATACCTAATAACGTATAGGTAATTGCCATACCTTGAACATAAAAAAATGATAAACGAAATGCTTTTTTTGTTGATAACTTATCGCCTTGACCAACAATGATTCCCGTTAAAATAGGGTACATAGGAAATACACAAGGCGTAAATGAAAGTAGTAAGCCGCCTACAAAGAAGGCTAAGAGTGTTAGCCAAATATTGTCACCTTTTAGCATATCTGCTAATTGATGCTGCTCGCTGGCGTTTTCAGTTGTTTCAGTAGGAGATGATAGCGCTGCTAAAATATTATTTGAGCCTGTTGCATCAACATTAATTTTTGATAGTTCAACAGTTTTCTTTTTTGGCGGGTAACATAACCCTTTTGCAGCACAACCTTGATAGCGAATTTTTAAACTAGCATTATCATTTATGTCGGCAAGCTCAATAACAAAAATGAGCTTTTCAGTAAATATTTGCTGAACACCAAAAAATTCATCTTCGTGGTCTTCACCTCTTGGTAATTCAACCGGGATTATTTCTGCATTTTCCACACTGAACTTAAACTGATGCCGATATAAATAATACCCTTCAGCTATGTCAAAAGTCAGTTCTAATTGATTACCTTTCTGATGAAAATTAAACTCAAATGCTTGGTCTACCGTTAGGAATTCATCGTCGTTACTGAATAGAGAGGATGATGAAGTATCAAAAATTGATTCTTGAGCTTGTGCATTAGGTACTTGTAAAAAGAGACTGGTTAATATTAACCAAAAAAGTAATACAATTTTTTTCATAACCATTATTTTAAAGACTCAGTGATCCAGTTTAAATAAGCATTGTCGCCTTGCTGGATATTCATGGCGATAATTTCTGGGGTATCATAACGATGTAGACGTTTTATTTCATCTGCTACATCATTAAATTTTGTCGTTTGTGTTTTTATAATTAATTGTACTTCATCGTCGCATTCAATATTGTCTTGCCAGCGATACACTGAAATAATATTAGGTATAATGTTGACACAAGCTGCGTGTTTTTCATCTATTAGATGTGTTGCTATTATTTTTGCACTCTCTATATCAGGACAAGTACACAGTATTATTTGAAACATTAACGAAGATTCCTTAACAAAAACTTAAGTCATTTTAATTGAAATAAATAATTTATCATCATATGAATTATGTTGTGTTTAGTTGATGCTTGAAAAAGACCTGAGCAACCCCATATATGTTTCACTAAATATAATTTTTTAGCGAGATTTTAAATGTTTCGATTTTTATTTATTCTTTTTATTGTCGTTCCTATTATAGAGATTATGGTTCTCATGAACGTAGGTGCGTGGCTTGGTGTCTGGCCCACTATAGCCATTGTCATTATAACCGCTTGGCTTGGCGCTAAAAATGTTAAGCAACAAGGTATCGCCACTTTAAATTCAGTGCAAGCTAAAATGGCACAAGGGGAAATGCCATCTGATGAAATTGTTGCCGGATTACTTTTACTCGTTGCGGGCGTATTATTGATGACCCCAGGCTTTGTTACCGACTTTTTTGGATTGTCTCTACTCATACCTAGTGTTCGTAGTATGTTGATAAAATCAGTTCAGACACATCTCGTGATGAATAAAAGCGCTGCGGGTTTTACCTACCAAAGTTCGGTACATACTGATCAGTCAGAGCCATTTACACAAAGTCCTTTTGAACAACCAATCGCTCAAGAAAAGCCTATTGAACATCGTCAAGGTGAAACGCTTGAGGGGGAATATGAGCGAAAAGAATAAAAAAGAATTATCGGGGCTTGTGAAGCTTTAAAAAACCCCCATCTTAAATTACAACAAAGTTTTATAACCTTTTATTTAAATTTATTGAGAGTGAACTAACTCTCAGGAGAAAAATTAATGAGCATTCGTCCATTACATGACCGCGTAATAATTAAACGTAAAGAAGCAGAATCAAAATCAGCCGGTGGTATCGTTTTAACTGGCAGCGCTGCAGAAAAATCTACACGTGGTGAAGTTGTTGCTGTAGGCAATGGCCGCATTTTAGAAAACGGTGAAGTACGTGCATTAGACGTAAAAATCGGCGACCAAGTTATTTTCAGTGAAGGCTACGGCGTGAAAACTGAAAAAATTGACGGCGAAGAAGTTTTGATTCTTTCTGAATCAGATATTCTAGCAATCGTTGAATAATTAAAACGTTTACGAACTTTATATAAACTGCAGGAATTCGTAAGGCTAAGCCTCAACCTGCAGGCATAAATTATTGTAGGTCGAACGTAAGTTCGACAAACTAACAAAATATAGGAAGAAAATCATGGCTGCAAAAGACGTATTATTTGGTAACGACGCACGAGCAAAAATGCTACGTGGTGTAAATGTATTAGCTGACGCGGTAAAAGTAACATTAGGGCCTAAAGGTCGTAATGTTGTATTAGACAAATCTTTTGGTGGTCCAATCATCACTAAAGATGGTGTTTCTGTTGCCAAAGAAATCGAATTAGAAGATAAATTCGAAAATATGGGCGCTCAAATGGTGAAAGAAGTTGCTTCTAAAGCCAATGATGAAGCCGGTGACGGTACAACAACCGCAACTGTTTTAGCACAAGCTATTGTTAATGAAGGCTTGAAATCTATTGCTGCTGGTATGAACCCAATGGATCTTAAACGTGGCATCGACAAAGCGGTTATCGCTGCTGTTGAAGCGCTTAAAAGTTTATCGCAAGAATGTAGCGATAACAAAGCCATTGAACAAGTAGGTACTATTTCTGCAAATTCTGACGAAACGGTTGGTAAAATCATTGCAACAGCAATGGATAAAGTGGGTACTGAAGGTGTTATTACGGTTGAAGAAGGCCAAGCATTAACTGACGAATTAGACGTTGTTGAAGGTATGCAATTTGACCGTGGTTATTTATCACCTTACTTTATCAACAATCAAGAAAGTGGTGCGGTTGAATTAGAAAACCCATTCATTTTATTAGTAGACAAAAAAGTGGGTAACATTCGCGAATTACTTTCTACATTAGAAGGTGTTGCCAAAGCAGGTAAGCCATTATTAATTATTGCTGAAGATGTTGAAGGCGAAGCGTTAGCAACATTAGTGGTTAACAACATGCGCGGTATCGTTAAAGTAGCTGCTGTTAAGGCACCTGGTTTTGGTGACCGTCGTAAAGCAATGTTACAAGACATCGCTACATTAACGGCCGGTACAGTAATTTCTGAAGAAATCGGTATGGAGCTTGAAAAGGCAACATTAGAAGACCTAGGTCAAGCTAAACGTGTTGTTATCACTAAAGATAATACAACGATTATTGACGGCATTGGTAACGAAGCTGATATTCAAGGTCGCGTAATGCAAATTCGTGGTCAAATTGAAGATTCTTCTTCAGATTACGATAAAGAAAAATTACAAGAACGTTTAGCTAAATTAGCAGGCGGTGTTGCCGTTATTAAAATTGGCGCAGCAACAGAAATTGAAATGAAAGAGAAAAAAGCACGTGTTGAAGATGCATTACATGCAACTCGCGCTGCAGTAGAAGAAGGTGTTGTTGCTGGTGGTGGTGTTGCTTTAGTTCGTGCTGCTGACCTCATCAAGAACCTTGAAGGTATTAACGAAGACCAAACTCACGGTATTAACGTTGCTATCCGCGCAATGGAAGCACCACTTCGCCAAATCGTTGCTAACTGTGGTGATGAATCATCAGTAGTATTAAACGAAGTACGTAACGGTGAAGGCAACTTTGGTTACAACGCGGGTAACTCTACTTACGGTGACATGTTAGCGATGGGTATTCTTGACCCAACTAAAGTTACACGTAGCGCATTACAGTTTGCAGCTTCGGTAGCAGGTCTAATGCTTACAACTGAAGCGATGATCACAGATGCTCCAGTGAAAGATTCTGGCGCATCTGCAATGCCTGATATGGGCGGTATGGGTGGAATGGGCGGCATGATGTAATAGATTTTAAATCTATTAGTCTAGCTCTAACCATTTAATTAAAAGCCTGAATAGTAATATTCAGGCTTTTTTATTGGCTGCTTATCAATATCTAATAACACTTTTATTATGAATTGGTAGTGGGTAATGAAATGTATCTTCCCGTCAAACCTAAGGCCTTCTTTGTTAAGGTTTTAAGATATCAGCCATGCGACAGAGCCTATCAACATCTGCGA
>JASDWX010000128.1:0-9215 GCA_041890515.1 Alteromonadaceae bacterium | reverse complement strand
AATAAAAACAACCTGTTCAAAGCTCAACAACACTTAGCGGGAACATAGCCAAAAACAAATATCCTAAAGCTAGAACAACTATTGCTAAAAATATACACAATGTTATTTTTGCTGCTTTAGGCCATTGGCCAATATTTTCGGCTTCTAAATTTTCAAACTGTTCAAAAAAGTGAGCTAAATCAATATTCATGATTTATATCCAACATTCGTCGTTTTAATATTTTCACCCGTATTTAATAATCCTTTAATACGTAAACGCATTTTAAAATCACTCACCAATTTTTTTTGTGATTCATTAGTAGTAATGGATTCTAAAATTGCATCGGTAAATAATAACGAACGCTCTATTTCACGTATCATATTGGCCAAATGATTATTCGACTCACTTTTTCCGATAATTTTAATGCTATTCCCTTGTTTTTCTATACTTGTAAGGTAAACACCTGTTGGGACTATTTTTGCAATTTCATCAAATACTTGTGTACCTACGTTACGGCTGCGCTGAAGCTGCTCTACAACGCCAGTTCTTTTTTGTAACTCTTTTTTCTTTTCATTTAAGTTTCTGATTTTTACAATGCGCGTGTCTAATATCTGAATTTCTGTTGTTAAAAACTGATTCCGGGTATTTTGGCCATCAATACGCATTTGATAAAATTGACCGATAATAAATATAAAAGCAAAGGCGACAACCGCTACCATCGTTAATATAGTGAAATATGCTCTTTCCTTGGCTTTTTCAGCTTCTTCACGCCATGGGAGTAAATTTATAAATGCCATGGCACAAAGCTCCTCAAGGCTAAACCTGCAGCCACCATATATTGAGGAGCCGTTTTATCTAACACTTCTTGATCAATGCCTTCAGCAATAGACATTGATTTAAAGGGGTTCGCAACAATAGTATGAATACCTAACTCTTCAGTTAATAACGTTTCTAGACCTTCTACATTAGCGCTTCCACCAGAGATAACAAGGTAATCAACTTTATCTTTCCCGCTGGATGTTAAGAACATTTGAATTGCTCGACGAATTTGTTGAGAAAAAATGGTATGAAATGGCCCTAAAACTTCAAATGTATAATTAGGAGGTAAATCATGAGCTGTCTTTGCTTGCTCTGCTTCTTCAAACGTTTGGTTATAATAAGATACAATTGAACGTGTATATTGCTCACCACCAAAAAGTTGATCTCTACTGTAAATGTGAGCTCCTGAATCCGTTACAGAAAATAATGTCATTACTGCTCCAACGTCAACAATAGCAACCGTTTTATCTTTAGCGTCATCAGGTAATTGCGGCAAGATAAGATCATACGCCCGACTTACGGCATAAGACTCGACGTCAATGACCTTAGCCTGAAATCCAGCTAAATCTAATGCCGCAACTCTTGCTTCGATAGACTCGGTGCGTGCAGCACTCAGTAAAACATTAACCTTAGAAGGATCTGATTCATTGATATCTAGCTTTTCAAAATCTAAACTAACTTCATCTAAGGGATATGGAATTAAGCTATCTGCTTCAATTTCAATTTGACTGGCTAGCTCGTGCTCAGACAAGTTGACGTCCATATAAATAACCTTTGTAATAACTGTTTGTCCAGAAACGGCTGCTGCAGCTAAATTTACTGCAGGTGCAATATTTTTTCTGATTTTTGTAACAACTTGACCAACAGCATCAATATCTTGAATTTCTCGATCAATAATAGCACCACGAGGCATAAATTCTGTTGCTATAGCTTCAAGAACGTATCCATCATCATCTTGACTTAACAAAACCGCTTTTACTGAATGAGATCCAATATCAATACCAACGATTAAAGATATATTTTTTTTTAAAAATTTGTTGAACATATCATCCCACTGAATGAGTAAACTTACTTATAAAAACACAATCAAAATAAGTAAGTGAAAATAAACTTATTACATTAGTATATATTAGGCAAAAATTTAATATAAATACATTTATTACATGCTTTTACAGGATATACTAGTGTTATTAATCGTTTCTTTGTTCAATATCGAGAGAAAATTTAGTGCTTTCATTTAAACGTCTCATAAAAGCGGGCCTAATTTTAGTACTTTTAGCTTGTTTTTCTTTAACCGCTTTATATTTATCAATGCGGACTGAGTTACCCAATATTACCTCATTGAAAGACATGCAGTGGCAAACGCCGATGCAAATTTTTAGTGCTGATAAAAAATTAATCAATCAATTTGGTGAAAAGAAACGCATTCCCCTAACACTTAATGAGTTCCCACAGCAACTTATTAATGCCATTTTGGCTAGTGAAGACGACCGATTCTACCTACATTTTGGTGTTGACCCTATAGGAATGGGTAGAGCTGTCATAGGCAAATTAATGGGTAAAAATAAAGGCGGTGCAAGTACAATTACCATGCAAGTTGCTCGAAATTTTTTCTTAAGTCGCGAAGTGACATACACACGTAAGATTCGTGAAATATTTTTGTCTTTTCATATTGAAAGCTTACTAAGCAAAGATGAAATACTCGCACTGTATATGAATAAAATCCCGTTAGGACATCGCAGCTTTGGATTTGGCGCCGCAGCCCAAGTTTATTATGGTAAAGATGTCAAAGATCTAACCCTAGCACAAATAGCAGTTATCGCAGGATTACCAAAAGCGCCATCCACTAAAAACCCCATACGATCCCCTATAAATGCTAAAGCAAATCGTTCTATTGTATTGCAGCGTATGTTTACCGCTGGATATATCAACGCTGAAGAGTTATTTGAAGCAAATAAAGCCCCTATTACGGGTAAAAGACACAGTGCAAAAATTGAATTAAATGCCCCCTATATTGCTGAAATGGCTCATCAAGAGATGATTGAACGCTATGGGAAAGAGCAAGCCTATACAGGCGGATATAAAGTGTATTTAACGGTTAATTCAACCTTCCAAAATGCAGCAAGAAATGCAGTTGTAAATAACATGCTTTCCTATGATCGACGTCATGGTTATCGTGGTGCTATTATATCTTTGCGACCAGAACAAAGAAACACCAATAAAAATATAGATGAAGATAAAGATGATTTAATAAATCAGCTTGATGAAGATGAAATTCTTAAAGCACTTCAAAAAATAAAAAATTATCAAACTCTCATCCCTGCAGTGATTACTGAAGTTCATCCACAATCAGCGCGTATTAAAATTATTGGATCTGATAAAAATAATAAGAAAACGCTACAAGAAGGCGAGATATTTTGGCAGGGCATGTCATGGGCACGGGAATTTATAAACGATGAAATACAGGGTCCTGTGCCTAAAATTGCGAGTGAGATACTTAAATATGGAGACGTTGTTTTTGTCATAAAAAACGAGAACGGTTATAAATTAAGCCAACTTCCACAAGTGAGTTCTGCATTAGTATCATTATCACCGGATAATGGCGCTATAAAAGCTGCCATCGGTGGATTTAGCTTCAAACACAGCCAATTTAATCGAGTTACACAAGCTCAACGTCAAGTCGGTTCTAACATAAAACCGTTCATCTATTCCGCTGCTTTAGATAATGGTTTTACTTTAGCAACATTAGTTAATGACGCACCTATTAACCAATGGGACCGTAGTTCGGGAGTTGTATGGCGTCCAAAAAATTCACCTCCGACATACGATGGTGATATTCGTGTGCGTTTAGCATTAGCACAATCGAAAAATGTTATTGCTGTTCGGTTATTAAGGTCAGTAGGACTCGACACTATGATCCCTCATTTAGCCTCATTTGGTTTTGCTCCGCATGACTTACCACACAATGAGTCATTGGCACTTGGCTCAGCAGCTTTAACACCCTTAGAAGTTGCAACAGGATTTGCTACTTTTGCTAATGGCGGTTTTTTAATCCAGCCCTATTTGATAGATAGAATAGAAGATTCATTTGGCAAAATACTCTTTCAGGCAAACCCAGCTATTGCCTGTGAATTTTGTGGAGAAGATGAAAACAGAGGAAAAGTTGCTTATGTTTCTGATCAACGAGACATTTCAACTGAAAAGGTGCAAGTACCATTTATTAAAGCTGAACGAGTCATTAGTCCGCAAAATGCTTTTCTAGTAACGCAAGCACTTCATGCGGCAATATGGGGTTTCGACTGGCAAGTAAAACCTATTTGGCGAGGCACTGGTTGGCGAGCGCAAACATTAAAACGTAAAGATATTGCAGGAAAAACAGGAACAACAAACCAATCTAAAGACGCATGGTTTTCTGGTTTTAGCCGTCGACTCGTCACAACCTCTTGGATAGGTTTTGATGATCCAGGCAGAAACCTAGGTAAAACTATCGCTAACAGTAATCTAGGAAAGGAGCAGATTACTGGTCTAGAAGCGGGAGCAAAATCAGCACAACCAGCATGGATTAAATTTATGGAAGTTGCCTTGGTTGATCATCCAAAAGAACCATTTGATCAGCCCGTTGATATAGTTTCAGTTCGTATTGATAAAAACACAGGGAAACTTACAAATAAAATAGATAAAACCAGCTTCTTTGAATATTTTAAACTAGGAACAGCACCTACAGAGTATGTAACACACGACAATAGCAGTGAAATACTCGATGGTTCCAATACTGTAAATGAAATAAATAACGCAGATATTTTTTAATTTTTAGTTAAATAAAAAACTAACCTACTGAATTAAAATAATATATTTTTCAATTATATGTCATTATTTTCGATATTTTGTACATTATAACTTTCATTAGCTAATATTTTCTTACGCAACAAAACATTTTCTTTATATTTTTATCTACTTTATAAAAATAAATTCAACTTAAAGGTTATGCAAACCCATTGCATAACCTTTAGTTTTACCAACAAAGTCCAAACAAACAATAAAGACATAACCAACTGTTATTAAACAATAAAAAATACATCCTTATAAAGAAAATATATACTCTTGTACATAAATAGTTAATCACTCTTTATTAACTCTGACTACTATAAATGAAAGTTATAGTGAAAACTTTCACAACGAAAGAAATTTTACTTTCGTTTTGATCGTTAATCGCCTAATATTGCGCTCTCAAAAATGTTTAACATACTTAATGTTCACCGTCATACTTTTAGGAGAGTATTCGCTATGGCTTCTTTAGAAAGCTCAATTGATTTATCTGTATATGGCATCAATGATGTTGCCGAGGTTGTTTATAACCCGTCTTATGAGTTACTTTTTGCTGAAGAAACAAAATCTCAACTTACAGGTTTTGATAAAGGCTTAGAAACCGAGCTTGGCGCGGTTAATGTCGACACGGGTATTTTTACAGGTCGTTCACCAAAGGATAAGTACATTGTTCGTGATGACACGAGTCGTGATACTGTTTGGTGGTCTGATCAAGGTAAAAATGATAACAAACCAATGACGCAGGAAACTTGGGATCATTTAAAAACTTTAGTGACCACTCAACTGTCTGAGCAACGTTTATTTGTTGTAGATACATACTGTGGTGCAAATGCTGATACACGTTTAAAAGTAAGATTTATTACTCAGGTCGCATGGCAAGCGCATTTTGTTAAAAATATGTTCATTCGCCCTTCAGAAGAAGAGTTGAAAGATTACGAACCTGATTTCGTCGTGATGAATGGTGCTAAGACCACTAATGATAAATGGCAAGAGCAAGGTTTGAATTCTGAAAACTTTGTAGCTTTTAATCTGACTGAAAAAATTCAATTAATCGGTGGTACCTGGTACGGCGGAGAAATGAAAAAAGGTATGTTCTCCATGATGAACTACCTATTACCTTTAAAAGGTATAGCGTCGATGCACTGTAGTGCTAACGTGGGCAAAGAAGGCGATGTAGCGGTATTCTTTGGCTTGTCTGGTACAGGTAAAACAACACTATCAACTGACTCTAAACGTCAATTGATTGGTGATGATGAACATGGTTGGGATGACAATGGTGTTTTCAATTTTGAAGGTGGTTGTTATGCTAAAACCATCAACTTGAGTAAAGAAAACGAACCTGATATCTACAATGCTATTCGTCGTAATGCACTATTAGAAAACGTTACTGTTGATAAAGACGGTAAAATTGATTTTGATGATAATTCAAGAACAGAAAATACTCGTGTTTCATACCCCATTGATCATATTGAAAATATTGTTAAGCCTGTTTCACGTGCAGGTCATGCGAAAAAAGTTATATTTTTAACCGCTGATGCTTTCGGTGTTTTACCTCCTGTATCAAAACTAACTCCAGCACAAACTGAATATTACTTTTTGTCTGGCTTTACAGCGAAATTGGCTGGAACTGAACGTGGTATAACTGAGCCTACACCAACATTCTCAAGTTGTTTTGGTGCAGCATTTTTAAGCTTACATCCTACTCAGTATGCAGAAGTTCTACGTAAACGTATGCAAGATGCAGGTGCAGAAGCTTATTTAGTTAACACTGGTTGGAACGGTACCGGTAAGCGTATTTCAATTAAAGCAACTCGTGCAATTATTGACTCTATTTTAGATGGCTCTATTGACAGTGCTGAAACAACTGTTTTACCATTATTCAATTTAGAAATTCCAACGAGCGTTGCTGGTGTTCAAGGTGATATTTTAGACCCTCGTAATACTTACACTGACAAAGATGAATGGAATGGCAAAGCAGTTGATTTAGCTAAACGCTTCGTTAATAACTTTGACAAGTTTACTGATACTGACAATGGTCAATCATTAGTAAAGGCTGGACCTCAGTTATAACTTTTTCGTTATAAATAAAAAGCCGCTGAACCTAAGTTCAGCGGCTTTTTTATATTCAGAACAAACGTTCTACGCTTTGAAATGGATGGCAAGAAGCGTATATATTCAGGATGAAAAAATACTTAAAGCGCAGAGGTTAAGCTAATAAGTCATACTGCTAATATTATTTACTTAATCGGTAATAAAACCTTTGCAGACAAACCGCCCTCTTCGCGATTTGTGAATTGAATCTCGCCACCGTGCGTATTCACTATCTTCTTTATTATTGCTAATCCTAAGCCGCTTCCTTCTGTACCTCGCGCTTTATCACCTTGAGTAAAAGGTTGAAATAAATGTTCTATATCATCTTCAGGAATGCCCGGACCAGAATCAAGAACACAGAAATAAACAGTATTTTTATCCTTGGAAATTCCTGTAGTGATATCAATATCTCTGTCAGAGTAGCGTAAAGCATTTTGTATAAGGTTAGCAACGGCTCTTTTCATCGCAACAAAGCGTAAAGGTATTTCAGGTAGTTCTTGTTCATAAAAATTTATCTGCCGCCCTAAAATAACCTCCGTTTGCATAACCTCATTTATTAAATTGTTGAGATTACTGAGTTCTGGTTTGTCTTTACTGTTATGGCGTATGTAGTCTATGAACTGATCAATGATACTGTTCATATCATCTATATCACCCTCAATACCATCTTTTAAGAATTCATCTTGCTCTGACATCATCTCAGCGGCAAGACGAATCCTTGTTAATGGCGTTCGCAAATCATGAGATATTCCTGCCATTAATAAATTACGATCTTCTTCGAGCTGTTTTATTCCTCGAGACATATGGTTAAAAGCTTGGGTTACAGCAACGATTTCAGTTGTGCCTAATTCAGCAAGAGGCTGAGGAAACGCCCCACGACCAACATCTTCTGCTGCTTTTTGTAAAGCTTTCAATGGTCGATTAATTTGTCTAACAAATAACCAACCACCAATAACACTGAGTAATCCAAGAAACATTAATACAACAGTTAATGGAGAGAAGTTTGCTTCTTCTAGACCAGAAAGAGGAATTCTGATCCAATGATGAGGTGCTTGAGGCGGTCTGATCCAGAAAATATACTCATCCCCTCCTTGAGTAAGTCTGAGCTCAGCATCACCATTTAGTAGTGTAGACATTTCTTTAGAGCGATATACAAGGTGGGTAGCTTCAGACAGTCCAGATGATAACGCATCGCTTTCACGGTAAACTGCAATACCCGTTTTTTCCTGAAACGATTTAGAAAATGCTTTTCTTAATAAGTCATCATCAATATCAATAAGTACGACACGCACTTGTTTTGCTAATAACTCATTAGTCAGTTGAGTATTAGGTTGGATAATGTAATAAACCATTGATATCCAAGACACGACTTGATTGATAAGCAGTAAAAAACCAATCAACAAAACGGTTTGCCCAAAAGCACTACGTGGCAATATTTTCATGATTTACTTCCATCGTGCGCTATTAATATATATGAAGTATTTATCAATATTACCACACTAAGCCACTTCTTTACCTTCAGGAACAAAAACATAACCTAAGCCCCAAACCGTTTGAATGTAACGAGGTTTTGCAGGATCGACTTCCAACATTCTACGCAAACGTGAAACTTGTACATCAATACTACGTTCTAAAGCTGAATAATCACGACCACGCGCTAGGTTCATGAGTTTATCACGTGATAAAGGTTCTCTAGGATGAGTAATAAGTGCTTTCAAAACAGCAAACTCACCACTCGTTAGTGGCATATTAATATCACCTTTAACCATTTCTCTCGTTGCAAGGTTGAGCTGATACTCCCCAAAAGATACAATATTCTCTTCTTGTGAAGGCGCACCAGGAGCTTCTTGAACCCTACGTCTTAGTACCGCTTTAATTCGAGCTAGTAACTCTCTTGGATTGAAAGGTTTTGGCATGTAATCATCGGCCCCTAGCTCTAAACCTATAATACGATCAACTTCATCACCTTTCGCGGTAAGCATAACAATTGGCATATCATTTGACTGCTGACGTAGACGACGACAAATAGATAGACCATCTTCTCCTGGCAGCATAAGATCTAAGACTAATAAGTGAAAATTCTCTCTCTCAAGTAAGCGATCCATCTGCTCTGAACTAGCGGCAGTTCTTACGGCAAAGCCTTGCTCGACTAGATACCGCTCTAAAAGTGCTCGAAGACGCATATCGTCATCAACGACTAATATTTTTTTAGTTTCATTACTCATGAGTTTTTATCCTATAACTATAATGAGTTTACTATAATCTAAAAAAAGTAATAATAAAGGTGATATTAAGAATAAAAGTAAAGGTATTTGTTACAATTTATGAAGATTTGTTAATTATTAATATAAAAAAGACGCCTAAGCGTCTTTTTTTCAGTTCTCGTGAGAACTAAAATCAGGGACTAAGCCATATTAATTTTAGGTATGAGTAGATACAACACCAGCACTTTACCTATATGTATATCCCTCAAATTTCAGACATAAAAAAAGACGCCTAA
>JASDWX010000127.1:0-38096 GCA_041890515.1 Alteromonadaceae bacterium | reverse complement strand
AGTACCGGCCAAGTTAATTGACGCCGACCGGACAAGTTAGTTGACGTCTAATAAAAGTTAAAAGATATGAATTTTATGACGGGGAATAGCTTGAGGTATAAAAGCAAATCATTAGGTTATGAGAAAAAATTACTTGATGATTGGTTTGAAGATGATTTTATAAACTTTGTTATGAAATGATTATTTTAATAAAATCATTATAAAAAATGCAGCTGATTGACTGCATTTTTTATTTTATTTTTAGTTTGAAAGATTAATGGTTAACGTTGGCGCTGTCTTCAAAATTAGCTAGTACAGTAAACAGCTTTTCTATTTTTTTTACTGTATCGATAAGTGTCTGTTGATCCGATGTTTTTTGCCAAAAAATCAAATCATTTGCGACCTCTTCTACATAGGGCTGGAAAGTACTCGCAGAACATTTAAAACCAGCATCTTTTTTAAATATAGCTTCAAAGCTTGCTTGTTTGTTTTTTCTTAACTCGGCTAAATTTGCATCAGCGGTTAATGATTTTTTTAAAATAATTGAAATATTTTCAACGAGTTGTTTACTGACAGTTTCACTCATAGTGTCTCTATATTAAATATTGTTTCGATATAGCGCTATTATGCCAAATTGATTGGTGTTTTGTTAGCCTCTCCTGCAATTTCTCTTACTAATTTAGGCATTAAAAACCCCGGGAGTGTTGCCATCATTTTTTGTACTATTTTTTTTGCCTTGTCTTCACAAACATCAAAATGAGCAACACCTTGTACAGGGTCAAACATATGCAAGTAGTAAGGTTGAATACTACAGTCAAAGAGTACTTCACTCAATTGGCATAGAACGTCAGCGTCATCATTTATTCCTTTTAATAAGACACTTTGATTAAATAACGGAATGCGTGCTATGCGTAATTTTTCAATCGCATTTTTTACATTATCGTCAATTTCATTAGGGTGATTAACATGTAAAACCATGGTTGCTTTTAATCGAGTTTGAGACAAAATATTAACAAGGGATGTTGTTATACGTTGCGGAATAACAATAGGTAAACGCGTATGGATCCGTAAACGTGTAATATGTTTAATGGGTTCAAGCTGTTCAATAAGCCACTGTAGGTGCTCATCATTTGCCATAAGAGGATCGCCACCACTGAATATTACTTCATTAATTTCAGGATGATTTGCAATATAAGTCATTGCCGGCTGCCAACGAATTTTATTGGGACTATTTTCATCATAAGGAAAATGCCGACGAAAACAATACCGGCAATTAACAGCACAGCCTGACTTAATAATCATCAATACTCTGTGTTTATATTTATGAAGCAACCCCTCTGCAACGGTATCGTGCTCTTCTAGCGGATCAGTTGAATAGCCAGTAGTAATTACAAACTCATCAGACAATGGCATTACTTGCATAAGTAAAGGATCAGTAAAGTCACCTTTTTTCATGCGAGAGATAAAAGGTTGGGGCACACGCACGGGAAATAGTTTTCGTGCTGAAAAATGTTGCAGGTATTCCTTGTCGTTAATTTTAAGTATTTCCAAAAGCTTTTTTGGATCCGTAACGACATTACTTAACTCTTTTTGCCAAGAAGTGTGCAATTGATCGCTGATTTGGGTTATTATCTGCGGCATTTCTAATTTCAATTTAAATCTCTGCGTTATTTGTTTGAGTATAAGAGAACATTAATATGGCTAATTTTAGTACAAACCAATTTAAGGCTGGCCTTAAATTAATGATTGACGGCGAACCTTGTAACATTTTAGAAAACGAATTAGTAAAACCGGGTAAAGGCCAAGCCTTTAGTCGTGTAAAAATTCGTAAACTTATTTCTAATAAAGTCTTAGAAAAAACCTTTAAATCAGGCGAGTCTTGCGAAGGCGCTGATGTAATGGAAACTGAACTTGCTTATTTATATGCTGACGGTGAATTCTGGCATTTTATGAACAATGAAACCTTTGAGCAAATTGCAGCTGATGAAAAAGCCGTTGCGGACTGCCTTAAATGGTTAAAAGAAGGCGACGTTTGTACTATTACTTTATGGAATGGTGCACCGATCACTGTAACAACACCAAATTTTGTTGATTTAGATGTTACAGAAACAGATCCAGGATTAAAAGGTGATACTGCTGGTACAGGTGGGAAACCTGCAACCTTAAATACAGGCGCTGTTATTCGTGTACCATTATTTATTCAAATTGGTGAAACAGTAAAAGTAGATACTCGTACCGGAGAATATGTATCACGTGCCAGTAAGTAGCAAATTTTAACTATTTTACTGACGTCTTAATCTGTATTTTCAGTAGCTAAAGGTATTTGGCTACTGAAATTTATCATTATTTGATAATACCCAAAAAATTTATATTAAAAAACCTGCTTTTGCAGGTTTTTTATACATCAACTATACTAGTTTATCGTTTTAGTATGAAGTTTTAGGTATTCAAATAATGCTTTGTAATACTTGCCAAGCTTTTCTGCTTTCTTCTCTTTTGAGGCTTGACGTACTAATTGACGTAACTTTTGCCTTTCCATCGATTCATATTCAGTAAGTAAAGCTTCAATAGCATCACTCCCTTGATCAATCGTGTTATCACGCATTTTCTCAAGTTTAATGAATTTAGCCGTTTCTTGCTGATGTTTATTTGCCATGACATCAAGCGCATGTTTAATCGGCTCTAAATCAGTTTCAGATAACATCCTTGCTAAGTGACGAACATGACGACGTAATGCTTCATGTTTGTTGTTAATTTTATCGGCTAAAATTAAGGCGTCTTTAATCTCCTCAGTAAAAGGAATTTTACTGCGTTGATGTTTAGATAAATCTATTAGCTTCTGTCCAAAGATTTGTAACTGGATCATTTCGCGCTTTACTTCAGATTTACTTTTTAATTCTTCATCTAATTCATCGATATCGTTTGAAGAGTCGGGCATAATATTCGTTATTAAAGTGATAATTATCGCTATTATACTCGTAACTGCCTATGGTATATAGTGCATATTTTCTAATTTCCGCATTTATAGAAGAAAACAATAAATTATGACGCAAACGATGAACCCTAAAGAATCGATGAAAGAACAATTATCGCATGTTGAGCAGCGTGTTGCGCAAGTGCTCGACTTAGCAAAATCACTAGGCGCAGACGCGGCGGAAGCCTCTATAAGCCGTCAACAAGGCTTAAGTGTTGGAACACGTTTAGGCGAAGTAGAAACTGTTGAATTTACGAATGACGGTGCATTAGGCATTACTGTTTATCAGCAAGGGAGAAAAGGAAGTGCTTCCACGGCTGATTTATCTGAAGCTGCATTAAAGCAAACTGTTCAGGCTGCTGTAAATATTGCCAAATATACCTCTGTAGATGACTGTTCAGGCCTTGCAGATAAGAACATGCTAGAAATGTCACCTGCAGATTTAGATTTATATCATCCTAAAGTATTATCAACAGATGAAGCTATTCAATTGGCAAAAGAGTGTGAAGATAGTGCGCTCGCTTTTGATCCACGTATCACTAATTCCGATGGTGCATCACTTGATAGTTTTGAAGGATATAAAGTGTATGGAAATACCAATGGACAAATTGTTGGTTATCCTAGCTCACGCCATAGCTTAAGCTGTGTGATGATCGCCTCTGAAGGTGATGATATGCAGCGTGACTATGCTTATACGGTAAATCGTGATTTTGACTTAATGGATAATGGCATTACCATCGGTATACAAGCCTCTAAAGAAGCTTTATCTCGTTTGAATGCTCAAAAACTCCCAACAGGAAAAGTGCCTGTGATGTTTCGTGCAGATATTGCTAATAGTATTTTTGGCCATTTTATTGCGGCGATCAGTGGCGGTAACTTATATCGTAAATCATCATTTTTGATGGATTCTATTGGTAAAAAAGTTTTTCCTGAATTTTTAAATATTAGTGAGCGTCCTCATATTCTTAAAGGTTTAGCGAGCAGTTCCTTTGACAGCGAAGGTGTTAAAACAATCGATCGCGAGATTATAGTTGATGGTTGTTTAGAAACCTATTTATTAACCAGCTATTCTGCTCGTAAGTTAGGGTTAACATCAACTGGCCATGCTGGAGGCATTCATAATTGGCAAATTAATGCGAAAGGCTCTGCTAATGGTGGTGACTTTGATGCAATGCTTAAAACGTTGGGTACTGGCTTTTTAGTGACTGAATTAATGGGACAAGGTGTTAATGTCGTTAATGGTGATTATTCACGTGGTGCTGCTGGTTTTTGGGTGGAGAATGGCGAAATCGCTTACCCAGTATCAGAAGTGACTATTGCTGGTAATTTATCAGATATATTTAAAGGCTTAGTGGCTGTTGGTAGTGATGTTGATTTACGTGGCAGTATATTAACGGGGTCATTACTCATTGAAGAAATGCAGGTTGCCGGTAGTTAATTAGCTACCGAAAAATAATCGTATTTGAAAATTGATGAGATCTTGATAGTCTTCAAGATCTCAATGATTTTTGTTTAGGTGGGCTTTAGCTAAGTATTAAGTGAGTAATAACGTTGCTGTACCTAAGAAAGCAAATATCCCCACAACATCAGTAATCGTCGTTAATATCACACTACCCGCTAAAGCAGGATCAATGTTTATCCGTTTTAAAAATATAGGTATCGCAACGCCAGCTACACCCGCAGCGGTTAAATTCATCAGCATCGCAAAGGCTATCACGCCACCGAGCATTAAGTTTTGTTGCCAAATAGCAACAACACTCGCAATTAACACCGCCCAAATAATGCCATTAAGAAAGCCAACCGCAAGCTCTTTCTGTAAAAGTATTCTCGCATTGTAATCGCCAACATGGCCAAGGGCAATGGCTCGAATAACCAATGTTAATGTTTGGTTACCCGCAACACCTCCCATACTCGGTACTAACGAATTTAAAATCGCGAGAATTGCCAGTTGGCTTAAAATACCTTCAAACATACTTGATACAGCAACAGCTAGAAGTGCAGTAATAAGGTTAACACCTAACCAAATAGAGCGCTGTTGAGTACTTTTCAATACAGGGGCAAAAGTATCAGCTTCATCATCTAAACCCGCCATGCTCATCATTGAATGTTCTGCGTCTTCGCGGATAATATCAATAACATCATCTATTGTTATACGACCCAGTAATCTGCCTTTATCATCAATAACAGGTGCAGAAAACCAATCAAACTTTTCAAAGAGCTGTGCTACGTCACTATCTGATAAATGGGTTTGAATCGCTTCAATATCTTTGTTTATTAATGTGGAAATAATAATTTCAGGTTTAGCGGTAATGATTGCCGCTAAAGAAACAGCACCAATAAAATGATTTCTCCGGTCAACAACATAAAATGAATCGGTTGCTTCAGGCAAATTTCCCCGCAAACGTAAATAGCGTAAAACCACGTCAACAGTCACATCGGGACGAATTGTTATGGTATCTGTATTCATGATACCGCCAGCAGTATCTTCTTCGAATGATAAAGCGGCTTCTACTCGGCCTCTATCTTGGGAGTCCATGGCACTTAATACTTCCTGATAAACACTATCAGGTAAAGTACGTAAAACTTCGGCTAAATCATCTACATCCATCCCTTCAGCTACTTCAGCTAGTTTTTCAGGACGGATATATTTCAGAATACCTTTTCGAACTTCTTCGTTTAGTTCCTCAAGTATTTCACCGTGATGATCAGCGTCGATAAGTTGCCATAACACGGCACGACTTTTGGGGTGGGAAGACTCTAATATCAAAGCAATATCATAGGCCGGCATATTCTGAAGTAATTTTCGAACGTGCACGAACTTGCCGCTACCAAGTGCTTTATTGACTTGTTGCAGGCGTTGATGATTTTGTTTTTGCTCTGAAATTTCCGGCATAAAGTTTTCCTGTGCCGCAGTGAAACTAAAATTATATAATTTTTATTATAGCTAAATGTTGGGGCTAAAATGGCTTAATGAATAATAACTTAACTCTATTTTTAAGTCAGTATTTATTTCTTATTCACCTTCATCAAACTTATCAGAGAATAATTGGCACACATCACAGAGTGCTTGTTGGGCATCTGCGCCTTGTGTAATAATTTCAACCGTCTTACCAAAACCTCCCGCCAGGAGCATTAAGCCCATAATACTGCCAGCATCAGCTTCTTTACCTTCTAAACTAATCGTTACTTTAGCATTAAACTTCTGACTTAACTGAGCAAGTTTAGTTGCCGCACGAGCGTGCAAGCCAAGCTTATTGCTAATGGTGACTACTTTATTATATGTTGCCATGTTTCGATCACTACTAGGTGCTTTTTACTTTAATATCACGGTGGTGAGATTGAACATCATCACGCTCTTTACGGAGGTTGTTTGCTAATAACTCAGCAATATAAACAGACCGATGTTTACCGCCGGTACAACCAATAGCAATGGTAATATAGCTACGATTATTTCTTTCTAAGTGAGGTAACCAAGTCATCATAAAGCTATTAATTTGCCAGATAAATTTAGTGACGATCGGTTGACTACCAAGAAAGTCTTTTACGGGTTGATCTAATCCCGTGTGGCCTTTCAGTTCTTTCTCCCAAAAAGGGTTGGGGAGAAAACGTGCATCAAATACATAATCTGCATCTTGTGGTACACCATGTTTGAAGCCGAAAGATTCAAACACGACAACCATTGAAGCAGACGTTTTTCCTAATATCCGTTCACGTACCAAATCAGATAATTGATGTGGAGATAATTGGCTGGTATTTATATATAAGCCAGCACGTGTTGAAATAGGTTCAAGCAGCTTTTTTTCTAAAGAAATCGCTTGATCAAGTGGAATGTTTTGCTTGATCAATGGATGTAAACGACGCGTTTCACTAAAGCGGCGAATAAGGTCAGAATCATCAGCATCTAAGTAGAGAATATCAAGCACTACTGTTTTTGGGAGATAATCTAATATTTCTGTAACGTCAGATGGGTCATTAGGTAAATTACGAACATCTAGGCTTACAGCCACCTTGTCATAATCATTAATAACAGTATGTGCTAATGCGGGTAATAAATTCACAGGAATATTATCGACACAGTAGTAACCTAAATCTTCGAGTACACGTAATGCAACACTTTTACCTGACCCAGAGCGACCGCTAACTATCATGAGTTTCATTTAAATTTACCTGATTTTTTTATTGGATTCATTAACGTGGAGCATGCTTTATTATATTGAAAATTTCTTGTGAGTTTTTGCACTTTCTCACTTGTTTTGCGATTTTTTTATCACTAAATATTTGTGCAATACTTTGCAAGGTGTCTAAATGTTGTTGGCAGTTTTCTTCAGGTACAAATAGTGCAATAATAATGTCAACGTTACGATTGTCTATCGCATCAAATTCAACGGCTTGTTCACTTGTCAATATAACAGCAATAACTTGTGAGGTATTTGACAAACGCCCATGAGGAATAGCAATACCATTGCCTATACCCGTCGACCCTACTTTTTCGCGAGCCATTAAACTTTCAAACAATTGATGGGTATCGAGAGTCTCGATTTTATTCGCCGCCGTTGTGCTAACTATTTCTAGGAGTTTCTTTTTGCTTGTTCCCTTGACGGCACAAAGGGTGCAGTCAAGGGTGAGAATATCTTGCAACTTCATTATTCTACTTAAATTTTTTGGTTAGAGGAAAGATGTGAAGCAACATTAATGCTGATTCGTTTTACCTTTGTATTTTAAAATTTGTTTATCAAGTTTACCCACAAGGCTGTCAATAGAGGTGTACATATCAGGATTTTGAGCTTTCGCATGTAAATCCGTACCATTGACATGAACAGTTGCTTCAGCAATTTGGTTTAATTTTTCAACAGTGAGAACTACATGAACATTATTAATATGATCAAAATGTCGGGTCAATTTTTCCATCTTTGTATTGACACTTTCTCGTAAAGCTTCGGTAATTTCAACATGGTGGCCAGAAAGGTTAATTTGCATAAGCTTAATTCCTCATCTTTTCGTTAAAGTAAACTTTTTCGTTGATTAGAAGGTGGAATAGAAAGTGACTCACGATATTTTGCAATCGTACGACGAGCGACATTTATTCCTTGATCGGCTAATAAATCAGCCATTTTACTATCACTTAGTGGTTTTGATGGTATTTCAGCCGCCACTAATTTTCTGATTAATGCACGAATAGCGGTTGATGAACATTCGCCACCATTTTCGGTACTAACGTGGCTTGAAAAGAAAAACTTAAGTTCAAAAATACCACGCGGCGTGTGCATGTATTTTTGTGTGGTTACACGTGAGATAGTTGACTCATGCATATCGACAGCTTCTGCGATATCATTTAAAACCATTGGACGCATTGCTTCATTGCCATGCTCAAAAAAACCAATTTGTCGTTGAACAATACAGTTTGAAACTTTGAGCAACGTATCATTGCGGCTCTCTAAGCTTTTAATAAACCATTTGGCTTCTTGTAAATTCGAGCGAATAAATTGTGTATCAGCAGATGACTTCATTGACTTACTCATAGAAGCATACTGTTGATTTACTGAAAGTTTTGGTGCTGTATCAGGGTTTAGTTCGACTATCCAACGGCCATTTTTCTTTTCAACAGAAACATCTGGAATTACGTATTGATCATCACTTTTGATAACGCTGTCGCCTGGTCTAGGGTCAAGTGTTTGAATAAGGCGTACTACTTCACGAAGTTGATCTTCTTTAAGTCGAGTTTTTCGCATTAATGTACGATAGTCTCTACTCCCTAAAAGATTGATATGGTCACGTAAAACCATCTTACTTTCTTCTAGCCACGGCGTGTCAGGGGAAAACTGATTGAGTTGGATAATTAAACATTCTGAAATTGAACGGGCGGCTACACCAATCGGATCAAAAAGGTTAATACGCTTTAGCACCACTTCAATTTCATCAAGTTCAACATCTTCAATGGCTACACTTTCTAAGATGCCTTCACTGGAAACGGTTAAGTATCCAGCATCATCAACAGCATCGATAATAGCCATGGCAATAGCACGGTCTGTTTCGGTAAATGGACTTAATTCCATTTGCCAACGCAAGTGATCTTGAATCGAGTCTTGAGTTTCGCCTTGGTAGGTATAATCTTCTGAAGCAGGGCCTGAACTTGAGCTCGCAGCTCCTGCCGTGTAGTTGTCATCCCAAGTTGTATCCATGTTTAATTCTTCAGGGATGTCTGTTTTATCCATTGCTTCCGTTGTGGTGATTTCATCTATGGTAGGCGCAGAGTCTTCGCTACCATCAGAAGCGTTTGCTTCTTTAACATCACCAGTGCCAGAGGTATGAGCATCTTCAATATTAGTCGTACTTTTTTCTTCAGCATTGTTAGAAGATTCATCCATTTCTAAGAGTGGATTACTTTCTAAGGCTTCTTGAATTTCTTGTTGAAGCTCTAACGTCGATAATTGCAGCAATTTTATTGCTTGCTGCAATTGTGGCGTCATGGTTAATTGTTGTCCTATGCGGAGTTGTAGAGTAGGGCGCATTTAGGTCATTAACTTCCTATAATTTTAATTGAATATTTCCGTTATATTTAATACGAAGACATTCTTAATTTATTGTCTACTATAGCGTGAATTGTTCACCAAGGTATACATCTCTTACATGTTGATTTGCAAGAATTTGATCTGAGTTACCTTCAGCAATAAGTTCGCCATGACTCACTATATAGGCATGTTCACACACATCGAGTGTTTCTCGTACATTATGGTCAGTGATCAAAACGCCAATGCCACGTTCTTTTAAGTGTAGAATAATTTTTTTA
This sequence comes from Alteromonadaceae bacterium, assembly GCA_041890515.1. Lineage (GTDB taxonomy): Bacteria > Pseudomonadota > Gammaproteobacteria > Enterobacterales > Alteromonadaceae > Colwellia_A. The sequence goes on along the minus strand of JASDWX010000127.1, from coordinate 28,356 downwards.
ATATCACCTACTGAAATTGGGTCAACACCTGCAAAAGGTTCATCGAGTAAAATAAATTTGGGTTCAGCGGCTAAAGCTCTAGCAATCTCAACGCGGCGGCGTTCCCCACCAGACAGGCTCATACCTAAATTATCTTTGATATGACCAATGTTAAATTCTTCTACTAAATGCTCTAATTTTTCTTCACGTTCTGCATCGGATAATTCTTTTCGTGTCTGTAATATAGCCATGATATTATCGTAAACACTGAGTTTTCGAAATATTGAAGCTTCTTGAGGCAAGTATCCAATCCCCTTTCTAGCGCGTTCATGCATAGGAGCTAGCGTGAGATCTTCACCGTTTAATATAATTTCACCGCTGTCACTTTCGACTAAACCTACAATCATATAGAAAGAGGTGGTTTTCCCTGCACCGTTAGGTCCGAGTAAACCAACGACTTGTCCAGCAGATACTTGCATGCTTACATTCTTAACGACCTTCCTACCTTTATATGCTTTGGCAAGGCCTTTCGCCATCAGTGTGCTTATGGTCATAAATTACTTTTTTCCTGAGTTACTGGCGTCAGTTATTTTCGCTTTTATCTTTTCTTTAGGCTGAAAAATAGTTTTAGTTCGTTCATTCGTTTTACTTTCAGCATTTACATATTGAGTATCAATATTGTAAGTGATTTTATTACCACTGACTTCACTGTCTTCTTGCTGTAACAATGCATTTCCTGAAATAATAACCAAATTATTTCCAGGCTCGTATCTTATTTCATCTGCTTGCAAGTTAAGCGGAGTGCCATCAGCTAATGTTTGTTTAAACATTGCTGGTTTCCCTTTTGCAATATAGGTTTTTTCTACACTTCCTGACTGAGTAAGCACTTGTACTATATCCGCACGAATAATTAATGAACCTTGAGTGATCACTACGTTGTCGATATAGCTGAATATCTTATTTTTAAGATCAGCCGCTTGTCTTGAAGCGTCGATTTCAATTTTTTGTGATATATCAAATTTTTCAGCGAAAGCTGATGAAAATAATGTGCTTGATAATATTAAGCAAAGTAGGCTATTTTTTAACAATTTCATAAATGGATTTCACATGTTTAGTTAATGTCATTTGGTTTGTGTTTAAGTCGACAATTAAACCCTTGCCATCGATGGTAAATCCTTTACCAATAATTTTAATTTCTCGTTCTGAACTTAAGATGTTAGTTTTCAAATCAAGTTCAAAGTATTTTCCTTGGACTTCTTGCAATAAGCTATTTGGATCGGTTGCCAACATACGCACATGGTTTTCTAATTTTACTCGGTTGTTATTATATAATATGCCTTCATTTGCAGAGACTTTCCATGCGGGAGCATTATTTTTTGGATGAAGTGTATATTGAGGAAACTCAAATTTGGTAATATTTAGTTCAGGGTAATGTTCCATTCTATGTGCATCAACAACATAAGCCAAACTTCCTTTATTTTTATAAACATTACTGTGTAAATTTTCAGCGATAAAGTCAGGAGTAATTTTTTTATCAATAGTTTGCAATTGTGGTACTGAGGCATTGCGCCACTCAATAATACCGTAAATTGACCCGGCAATAAGAAAAAACACCAAGGTTAAACTATAAAGTCGATTCATATACTTGCGCCGCTAGCATTTGCTAAAGTGTTTTGGCTAAGCATGATTAAATCGCAAATTTCTCTAACTGCTCCAAAGCCACCACGGTTGAAAGTTGTGTAATTGGCGATGGATAAAATACTTGGGTGAGCGTCTTGTACCGCGATGCCTAAGCCAACAAAGTTGATACATTCATGATCTGGCATATCATCACCAATATAGGCAATTTCATCGAGGGATAAATTTAATTTTTTTACCATTTTCTTTAATGCGGGTAATTTATTTTCCTCGCCTTGCACTATGTATTTTACATGTAAAGCTGACATACGTGTTGCAACAATATTTGAGGTTCGCCCCGTGATAACGGCAACATCAACGCCGCTGGCGCCCAATGCTTTTATACCGTATCCGTCTTTAGTATGAAAAGCTTTTAATTCTTCACCATCGTTACCTAAATAAATACGGCCGTCAGAAAAAACACCATCAATATCACAGATCAGCAATTTGATGTTTTTCATTGCATTAAATGCGTTATCAGTGATTTCGCCATATAATGTTTTCATGTTATATAACACCTGATTTTAGTAGATCATGCATATTCATTGCACCAATAGGGGTATTATTGTCATTAACAATAATTAAGCCATTAATTTTTTTGTCTTCCATGATTTTTAAACCTTCTGCAGCGAGCATATCTTGATGAGCAACCATTGGGTTCTTAGTCATCACTGACTCAATAGTGTCTTGATGAATGTCGACACGTTCATCAAGAATGCGGCGTAAATCACCATCGGTGAATAAACCTTGTAATTGATTTTTTTGATCAATTATTGCCGTCATGCCTAAACCTTTTAATGACATTTCAACCAATGCATCTTTAATTTTAGCGTGTGTATTGACTAAAGGTAAACGGTCACCACTGTGCATAATGTCGCTAAGGCGCAATAATAGACGTTTTCCCAAACTACCACCAGGGTGAGAGAGGGCAAAGTCGTCGGCGGTAAAACCGCGAGCATTTAATAAGGCGACAGCGAGGGCATCTCCCATAACAAGCGTTGCTGTTGTACTTGATGTCGGTGCTAAGCCCAACGGACAAGCTTCTTGTGATACGGCAACACATAAATGGATGTCGCCAAGTTTTGCTAAAGTTGAGGCAGGTTTTCCTGTCATAGAAATAAGTTTTGCACCAATGCGTTTAATTACGGGTACTATCGCTAAAACTTCACCTGTTTCACCCGAATGAGAAATAGTAAGTACAACATCGTCATTCGTTATCATGCCTAAATCACCGTGGCTTGCTTCGCCAGGATGAACAAAAAATGAGGGGGTACCTGTACTCGCTAAAGTCGCAGCAATTTTTCCACCAATGTGGCCTGACTTACCCATGCCAATAATAATAACTCTACCTTTGCAGTGAAACATTAACTGACAAGCATCTTCAAAGTCCTGATCAATATATTGAGCTAACTCCGCAATAGCTTGTTGTTCTATTTTAATAACGTCTAGTGCAAGTTGTTTGAAATTGTTCATTTATTTGTCACTTTATTGTTTACGCTCTGCGGGTTAATGTTGTCATTCTACATTGTTAATAATGAAAATATTTTGCTTAAAGTTGACTGAAAAGTAATATTTGGTATGCGATATAAGTACCAATCAACAGAAATCCTTTTATTCTCGTAATTCTAAAGCTGCCTGCTGTTCGAGTGAAACAAAGAATAAAGAGCAATAAGGTTACACCTAACATATATGGCGCATCGCGCGTTGCGGCATCCGAGTCAATTTCACCTGGGGCAATAAGTCCAGCGAGTGAAAGCACTGCAAAAATATTGAAAATATTTGAACCGATAATATTACCTAATGCTAGGTCATCTTCTTTTTTAATGATACTCATAATGCTTGCCGCCAGTTCAGGTAAGCTCGTACCTACGGCTATTACTGTTAGGCCGATCACTAAATCACTAATGCCAAAAGCTTTGGCAATAAAAACGGAAGAGCCAACCAAATAGTGTGCACTTAGTGGTAACAAAATCATACCTACCACCAGCCATAAAAAAGATAGAGGCTTGCTTACTGCCTCTGGGACTTCTTTTTCTGCTTCGATGATTAAGGGATCGTCAACTGATCTGTTTTTTGATGCGCGAAGAGCGATGAATAATAACGCAAAAATATAGACAAAAAAGCCAATCATTAATGACAGGCCTTCATTAAAACCAAAATAGCTATCAGAAAGCATCCAATAGGCGAGTGCGGTTATAATGAGAATAAGTGGGATTTCTCGCTTTACCGTAGAAGAAGAAACACTTAATGGTAAAAATAATGCAGTGATACCCAGTACCAATGCAATGTTAGCGATGTTGGAACCAATCGCGTTGCCAATGGCGGTATTTACGTTACCGTCTAAAGAAGCGGTTGCCGCTATCATCATTTCTGGTGCAGATGAACCCATAGCAACGATAGTTAAACCGATAATCATAGGTGAGATGCCAAAATTTCTTGCTAGGGATGAGGCACCAAAAACAAATTTATCGGCACTCCATACCAAAGTAACAAGTGAAACAAGTAAAATTAGAATCTGTATTAACATTAAGGGCTCCTATATTGAGAGGGTAAATTGTCGCTGGTTGTGAAAGAAAAACAAAGAAAAATAATCGAATCAGCAAAAATAAACGTTAAAAAGTCCGTTTTTTTATATTTAATAGCTAAAAGTTAACCAAATTGAGGGCTGCTATGAAACATAAAGTTGTTATACAAAGTTTAAACTTACACTTTATTACGTTTTAACACGCTTTCTTACGATTTTTATTTACATTTTTAACGCAATTTTAATGACGTTATTTGATTGCTCATGTAAAATTCCTGTAAATTCGGTAAAACAAACAGTGATGTTACAAAAATCTTATGCTAGAAAACTTGGTCGATATCCAAAACCTTACATTCAAGCGCGATGAAAGAGTGATCTATGATGATATCAGCTTGTCGATCCCTAAAGGAAAAGTTACCGCGATAATGGGACCAAGTGGTATTGGTAAAACTACCTTATTACGTTTAATTGGTGGTCAATTAAAACCAGAATCTGGAAAAATACTTTTTGACGGACAAAATATTCCAACGTTATCTCGCAGTGCACTCTATGAAGCACGTAAGCGCATGAGTATGTTATTCCAAAGTGGCGCATTGTTTACCGATATGAGTGTTTATGACAATATCGCTTTTCCAATGCGTGAACATAGCACTCTGTCAGAATCGTTAATTGAAAAAATGGTACTGATGAAACTTGAAGCGGTTGGCTTACGTGGTGCTCGTGACTTAGCACCAGGTGAACTTTCTGGTGGAATGGCGCGAAGAGTTGCGCTTGCCCGAGCAATTGCTTTAGATCCCGAATTAATATTATATGATGAACCTTTCGCGGGACAAGATCCTATTTCCATGGGCGTTATCGTTCGTTTGATCAAAGACTTAAGTGAAGCACTCGGTTTAACGTCAGTTGTTGTTTCGCATGATGTTACTGAGGTCATGAGTATTGCTGATTATATTTATATTATCGCAGAGAAAAAAATTATTGGTCATGGTACGCCATCAGAAATAAGCCAACAAACATCGCCACTGGTCCAGCAATTTATTCAAGGTGAAGCAGATGGCCCTGTCCCCTTTCATTTTCCCGCTGCATCTTATCAAGATGAATTACTTGGTAAGGAGCCTTCATAATGAATAGCTTACTAGGTTTAGGACAAAGCATTATTAATACGGTCTCTGGTTTAGGCCGAGCGATTATCTTATTATTTTCTGCATTGTTACATGTTCCTAATGTACGTAAAGGATTTCCTTTATTGATGCAGCAGTTATATGCCGTTGGTGTACTTTCGTTGATGATTGTTATGGTGTCAGGTTTGTTTATTGGCATGGTTATTTCGTTACAGGGCTATACTATTTTAGTCGGTTATGGTGCAGAAGGTAGTTTAGGCCCAATGGTCGCGTTATCATTACTACGTGAATTAGGCCCTGTTGTTGCCGCATTGTTATTTGCTGGTCGAGCAGGTTCAGCATTAACCGCTGAAATTGGATTAATGAAAGCAACAGAGCAGTTGTCGAGTTTAGAAATGATGGCAATAGACCCTTTACGTCGAGTTATAGCGCCTCGGTTTTGGGCAGGATTTATCAGTTTACCTTTACTCGCCGCTATTTTTTCTGCGATAGGTATTTTAGGTGGGCATCTTGTTGGTGTTGAATGGCTCGGTGTTGATAGTGGAACGTTCTGGTCGGTAATGCAGGATCAAGTTGATTTTGAAAAAGATATTCTTAATGGTGTGATAAAATCTATTACTTTTGCTTTTGTTGTTACTTGGATAGCGGTTTATAAAGGTTATGATTGTATTCCAACGTCTGAAGGTATTAGTAGAGCAACAACTTCAAGGGTGGTGCAGTCCTCGTTATTAGTTTTAGGTTGAGAGTTTGTATTAACGGCATTAATGTTTGCTAGTTAATTTTGCAGTTAGTTAATTTTATAGTAATTTTTATTTTTTAGGTTTGGTGAAAGACATGTTGTCAAAGAAAGTTGAATTAATGGTCGGTTTTTTTGCTGCATTAGGTATAGCGGCGTTACTTATGCTTGCCCTAGTTGTTGCTAATAACGGTATTTCTGGTAATAGTGAAACGTACCAGCTGTATGCTAAGTTTGATAATATTGGTGGCTTAAAAATTAGGTCGGCAATAAAGGTAGGTGGTGTTGTTGTTGGCCGTGTCAGTGATATTACGCTTGATGTAGACGATTATACCCCTCTTGTCACATTAGACATTTATACACAATATAATAATTTTTCTGAAGCAACATCGGTATCTATCTTAACGGCAGGTTTGTTAGGTGAGCAATATATCGGTTTATTACCTGGTTTTATTGATGAATCAGTAGAAACTTTAGTTGCGGGAGATTATATAGAAGATACTAAACCCGCCTTAGTATTAGAAGAGTTAATAGGACAGTTTTTATTCAGCCAGGGAAGTGACGATTAGGTTCGCAAACGGAGAATTTTAAAATGATAAAAAAATTATTTACAGCAATAGTAGCGTTAACTTTATTTAGTAGCTTTAGCGTGACAGCAAAAGCTGTCGATAAGAAAAATCCTTATTCCATGATAGAAACTGTGGCAAAAGTGACTTTTAAGCGTTTTGCGGATGAACAGACTGATATCCGAAAGACCCCCGACATACTGAAAAATATCGTTCGTGAAGAGTTAATGCCTTATGTAGACTATCGCTATGCCGCGTTGAAAGTTATAGGCGTTAAAAACTATAATCAAACAACTAAACAAAGTCGAGCTGATTTTGTTACTGTTTTCAGAGAATACTTAGTGACTTCATACGCACAAGTTTTTACATTATATAAACAGCAGGAAGTTGAATTTGAACCAGAGAGAAATTTTAGCAAATCAAGAGTGGTTGCCGTTAGAACCTCAGTTTTAGATCCAAATAGACCGGCAATTGATATTTCATTCCGTGTAAGAAAAAATAAAAAAACACTCGAATGGAAAGCTTACGATATGGTAGCCGAAGGTGTGAGTCTACTTGACAGTAAACAAGCTGAACTTAGCGGCTTGATCCGTCAAAAAGGTTTGCCATACGTTACTGAAATGTTAAAAATAAAAAGCGATAAAGAAATCGTTTTTAAGTAGCGTTATTAAGCTATTTCTGTGAAAATTAGGAAGTGAAGTGAAGCCTATTAGTTTTATTGAAAAAGATTCACGAATTATTTTTAGTGGAGCATTAACGTTATTAACTATTGATAATTCATTTGAAAAAAAATCCAAACGTTTGATTAAGTCAGGAATTGTAATCTTTGATTTAACGAATATTTCAAAAGTTGACACGGCTTGTTTAGCATGGCTTTTAGACATGCTGGAACTAAGTGCCAAGAAAAGCTGTCAATTAACTTTTGATAACTTACCAAAAGATTTAATTAAGCTAGCTCAGTTAAGTCGTGTTGATATGTTTTTACCAAAAACTGATAAGTAGTGATATTAATAATCGGAGATAAATGTGGAAGTTTCAGATATAGAAAAATTACTTAATGATGCCATTGAACTTGATGAGTTACATGTTGCATTTGATGGATCACAGTGTAAAGTGATCGCCGTTGCCGATTTTCTTGGTGAGTTAAGCCGAGTAAAAAAACAACAAACAATATATGCACCTTTAGCAGAAACGATTAAAGCAGGTGCAATACATGCGGTATCGATTAAAACCTTCACAACGTCAGATTGGCAACGTGAAAAAATGTTTAATCTTCCGCTTTAAATTTCCTAACTAGATAAGATTACTCTATTGGACGCATTCAAAATAACAGGTGGTAACGCTCTTAACGGTGAAGTGACCATTTCGGGCGCTAAAAACGCTGCTTTACCTATATTAATGTCAGCAATTCTCTCTAAAACACCTATTACCTTTAGTAACGTACCTAAGTTAAATGATATTGAAACTACCATTAAACTCCTCAGCCAATTAGGGGCTAAAGTTCACTGGTCCGGTGATAATCAATTAGTGATTGATGGTAGTACTATTGATCAATGTCGCGCTTCTTATGAGTTAGTTAAAACAATGCGCGCTTCTATTTTAGTTTTAGGCCCTTTATTGGCTCGTTTTGGTCATGCTGAAGTGTCGTTACCTGGTGGTTGTGCTATTGGCGCAAGACCTGTGAATTTACATATACACGGTTTAAAGTTAATGGGTGCAGATATAGACGTTGAAAATGGCTACATCATTGCTCGCAATAATGGTCGATTAAAGGGCGCAACGATCTCTATGGACACCGTTAGTGTTACCGGTACTGAAAACTTAATGATGGCAGCAGCGTTAGCCGAAGGTATTACGACTATTGAAAATGCTGCGCGTGAACCTGAAATTGTTGATTTGGCTAATTGCTTAAATGCGATGGGGGCGAAAGTTTCTGGTGCAGGTTCTGATACCTTAAAAATTGAGGGTGTTGCTGAGTTATTTGGTAAAGAATATCGAGTAATGCCAGATCGCATTGAAACCGGTACTTTTTTAGTTGCTGCTGCTGTTACTCAAGGCAAGGTCAAATGTCTAAACACGGATCCTAAAGCATTAGAAGCTGTAATAAGTAAACTTCAAGAATCAGGTGCTGAGATTACAACGGGTGACGATTGGATCGAGTTAACGATGAATAAGCGTCCTAAGGCGGTCAATATTCGCACGGCCCCACATCCTGCTTTTCCAACGGATATGCAAGCACAATTTGTCACTTTGAATGTGATTGCTGAAGGTACTGCTACAACGACAGAGACTATTTTTGAAAATCGTTTTATGCATGTCCCTGAGTTGCAACGAATGGGAGCCGAAATTAGCCTTGAAGGTAATACCGCAATTTCTTGTGGTGTTGAATCATTAAATGGTGCGCAAGTGATGGCAACTGATTTACGTGCTTCAGCGAGTTTGGTTATTGCTGGATTAGTTGCGACAACAGAAACACAAGTTGATCGTATTTATCATATTGATCGTGGTTACCAAAATATTGAAGACAAGTTGCAAGCATTAGGCGCTAATATTAAGCGTATAAAAGCAAGTTAACTTTAACTCGAGATAAAACTCCATTTATAAAAAAAAGCACCTTTCAGGTGCTTTTTTTATTGCAAACTAAAAATGACTCCCAAGTTGGCTTTAACGCTAAAGATAAAAAAGGTATGAATAAATACTGTATCTTAGCCATCGTATTCTCAAGCTGTTAGAATATGCCACACTTTAAATGAAAAATATCATTAGTTATATTGGAGTATTCTTGATGGATAGCATTGATTTATTTGTAAAAAACTGGGGCAGTAAAAATGCTATGGTCCCAATAAAAGTTGATGATATTGAAGAAATCGAATCAAAGTTAAATGCTTACTTACCTGATTCATATAAATATTTAATATCGACATATGGATTGGTTCATACGCCTAATGTACTGACAAAAATTTGTGATTTAGGTGTCGATGTTTCTGAAGTTCAAGATTTCCTTAGCCTAGACGATGTTTTTTCACTTTCAAAACTGTATGAAATGAGCGGTATGCCCAAAGGCCATGTGCTTTTCGCATCTGATTGTAAGGGAAATATGTTCTGTTTCAAACTGGCTGATTGTGCAACACAACAAAAAGATAGTCCTGTATGGTTTTTCAATCACGACAAGTGCACAGTGAAAATAGTTTCTCAGTCTTTTACTCAATGGTTGGAAGGGTTCAATGAACTTTAATGTTTCAGATTTAGGTGTTCAAGAAAAATATCGCCTGTTGAATGGTGGAGTAACACCAAGGCCTATTGCATGGATAAGTACGCTTTCAACAAGCGGGGTTGATAACCTTGCCCCGTATTCGTTTTTTACTGTGGCAAGTTGTAATCCTCCGGTGCTTCTTTATACACAGGTAACGCAAAGAAGTGGAATGGATAAAGACACGTTGCAGAATTTAAAAGAAACAGGTGAGTGCGTTGTCAATATCGTGAACAGTCAATTGCTCGAAAAAATGAACCTAACAAGTGCTAGCATTAGCTGTGATGAGAGTGAGTTTGATCTTGCTAAGGTTGATCATTGCTCTAGCCAAATAGTTAAGCCTCTTTCAGTCAAAGAGTCTCCCATTCGTTACGAATGTACTTTGAGAGAAGTGATAACGTTAGGAGACTTACCCGCAGGTGGAACCCTGATTCTATTAGATGTAAAGTGTGTTTATGTCAGAGATGACTTATACAGCGCTGAAGGGATAAACCAAGCGTTAATTGACTCGGTTGGTAAAATGGGTGGAGATGGTTATAGTCCCACTTCAAACTATATGTCACTGCATCGTCCTTAAACTTAACGTGGAAAGGCCGCTAGAATTTTTCGCCCTAGTCTAGCAGCCATCTAGATAATAAAAATGAAATACAGTGTTAATGTTTTGGCCAAGACAACGATGCCATTTCATTAGCACATAATAAGAGTCGCTATCATGCCTTCAAAAATACAGCTTAGTAAAGAAGATCTTAGAGAACATAAACCCACACGAGATGTATATGTAAATCAGCCCAAAACGCCCTTAATACTCGTATTAGATAATGTAACTAATAGTTATAATATTGGTTCTTTTATTCGTTTAGCCGATGCTTTTGCTATCGAGAAAATCATTGTCTGTGGAGCGCTAACGATTTCAGATAAGAAGTTAAAAAAAGCATCTCGAAATGAAGCTAAATGGGTTTGTATTGAATATAGCGATAGCACGACGTCAAGTTTACAAACGTTAATTGATAAAGGGTACACTGTTTTTGGTGTCGAGCTATGCCAAGAGTCTGTTGATTATAAAGCTGTTAATTATCCATCGCCTTGTGTATTGGTATTGGGTAATGAACGCAAAGGCGTGAGCGAAGCCGCATTGAAATTAAGCCATCACCAAATACACATTTCTATGTTTGGTATGGGCAATTCATTGAATGTTTCAACGGCGGGTGCAATTGTATTAGCAGAATGTGCGAGTCAAATCCGAAAGAAAATTATAGCCTAAGCTTATTTTATACAGCCCATAATAATCAGAGTCGAGTTATCATGATCAGTCACCCAGATCAAAAAGAAACAAACGAGATACTGCTTCCTGACTCGATATCAGTAATAAGTTCTCAACTTAAAATAGCGACCTTTAACTTGTTCAATTATCTTGAGCCGCCCAATGCTTATTATGATTTTGAGCGTATATACAGTAAAGCGCAGTGGGAGAAAAAACAACGTTGGATTACTGATTATTTACATGAATATCAGCCTGATATTATTGGCTTTCAAGAAGTTTTTAGCCCGGGATCGCTAAAAGGATTAGTTGTAGCGCAAGGTTATGATTATTTTGAGGTGGTTGATCAACCCGATGTTATTGATGATTTTATTTATAGAAGTCCTGTTGTAGCTATTGCTTCTCGTTATCCTATTGTTGAAGTTGCCGCGGTAAAGCCAAATGCTGAACTTGCTGAAACATTAGGTTTAGCGCATGATTTTTCTTTCAGCCGAAAAGTACTCAGAGCTACGGTTGAAATACCTCATCTGGGTAAATGTGATTGTTATGTTGTGCATTTTAAATCTAAACGGTCAATGATTGAATTAGATGAGACAGATAAAAGTCGCTCGCCAGAAAAAACAATTATTGACAGTTTCAAAGCACAAGTAGCGGGTAGTTGGGGGTCAACTATAAAGCGTGGTAGTGAAGCGACCTTACTCATGATTGATATGATTGAGCGGCGTGAAGCGACTGGAAACCCTATGGTACTCATGGGGGATTTTAATAACACGTTATCTGACGGCATATTAAGCCATTTACTTACAAACACCTTACGTTTTGTTTCTTCTATTGACCGTGATGCCTATCTTGCTAAATATTGCTTAAATGACGCGTGGAATTTGTTTGAAGTAGCGGTAATTAATGAAGCCAGTGAAGCTGATCTAGAAGAAAAGCCAATACGTAAGCCAACCCATTATTTTGGCGCTGGTAGTTCAGTACTTGATTATATTTTATTGTCATGTGAGTTTGATGCTAGTTATCACGACAGCCTGTATCAAGTGAGTAGCTATGATACTTACGACAGACATTTAATTAATCCTATTTTCGAACGTGATGGTGAAAGTACAGATCATGGTATCGTGTTAGTGACATTCACCTTGAGATCATAATATTTCAACGTCATTTATCAATAGATAAATGACGTTGAAATGTTAGCGGTTGCTTTAATCTCTACTGAGAAGATTACCTATTTATTGAAATATCTTTTTATTAGGTGGGCTTAGTAAAAATTATTTTTAACCGTGACTTTTTATAGGCTATATAAATAAACACTTTTAAGTGTGAATCTTTATCTTTAGGCAATAAAAAAGCCTTACAAAGTGTAAGGCTTGAATTGCTCGCTGTAGGTCTAGTTTATACTAGCTTCTTTTTAATTATTTCTTTTATTATTATTATTATTTAGTGTTCTTCTTTAACGCGGGACAATTTATAGCAAAGCCAAAAAGCTAACGCAACAACTTTAATAGAGCATTTATACCACGATTTTTTTCGTATAAAGTAACTTTCGTTACAATATTTTAAGTGACGAATTTTAAGTGATTGATAAAGTTATCTCTTATTGATAATCAATTTTTTTAGACGTAATTATTCCGTATAAGAATTGATTTAGAATATAGACCAAAAAAAATGCTAGTGTTAGAATGTGCGCATATAAAAAGGGGAAGACATTTAATGACTGAATTAAAAAATGATACTTATTTACGCGCACTTTTGCGTGAGCCTGTAGATTACACGCCTGTATGGATGATGAGACAAGCAGGGCGTTACTTACCTGAATACCGTGAAGTTCGCAAAAACGCCGGTGACTTTATGTCGGTATGTCGTGATGCTGATCTTGCCTGCGAAGTGACTATTCAGCCATTACGTCGCTTTCCACTTGACGCTGCCATTTTATTTAGTGATATTTTAACCATTCCAGATGCAATGGGATTAGGTTTATATTTTGAAACTGGAGAGGGACCAAAATTTGAGCGTCCTATCACTTGTAAAGCCGATATAGAAAAAATTGGCATTCCTGATCCTGAAGTTGAATTACAATATGTAATGAACGCAGTGCGTACTATCCGTAAAGAATTGAAAGGTGAAGTTCCACTTATTGGTTTTTCTGGTAGCCCATGGACATTAGCTACATACATGATTGAAGGCAGCAGTTCAAAAGCCTTCACCAAAATCAAAAAAATGATGTTTTCAGAACCCCAAGCATTACACATGTTATTAGATAAATTAGCAGATTCTGTAACTTCTTATTTGAATGCACAAATTGCTGCTGGCGCACAATCAGTCATGGTATTTGATACCTGGGGCGGCGTTTTATCTCCACGTGACTATAACGAATTTTCATTACAGTATATGGCAAAGATTGTTGATGGTTTAACCCGTCATAACGACGGTCGCAAAGTACCCGTAACTTTATTTACTAAAAATGGCGGCATGTGGTTAGAATCTATTGCAGCAACAGGTTGTGATGCCGTTGCGCTTGATTGGACCATTGATATTGAAAATGCGAAAGCACGTATTGGTGATAAAGTTGCTTTACAAGGCAATATGGACCCGTCGATGCTTTACGCACCACTACCTCGAATTGAACAAGAGGTTGGAAAAATTCTTGCCGGATTTGGAGAAGGTGGTACAGGACACGTCTTTAATTTAGGTCACGGTATTCACCCTGATGTGAACCCCGAACACGCTGGGCACTTTATTGAATCAGTGCACCGTTTAAGTAAGCCTTATCATAAGTAATATATTTATATTCAAACCATAAATAGTAAAGGAGTCTTTTACTCCTTTACTATAATACGGTTAAAAATTATTAATATTCTCTTTCATCTAGTGGATATTTTACATAATTAACGGCATGATGATTAGTAAGTCTATTATCCTATTTCGAATGTATTTATGACAGCCTCTTCAAATAACGAACTTGATAAATTGAACGATAATCTGTTAGCAAAAGAAGACATTTCTTTACTCGACAAATATCGTAAACTTGAAGATCGTTATACTGCACTTTTTAAATTAAACCAGTTATCACACGACTGTGCCGACTTAAGTACTTTTTTTGCACAAGTTCACCACTCTTTTGCCGCTATTATGCGGGCTGAAAATTTCTATGTTGCTTTATACGACCAAACATTATCTACGTTAGAGTTTGTTTACCATGTGGATGAAAAAGATGAGTATCCTTTGGGGAAATTTCTCCTTAAAGAGTTTGAAGGTTCGATGACGTGCTATGTTATTGAAACGGCTCGTTCCTTATTAGCAACGCCAGAAGTTGCTGCAACATTAATAAGTAATAAATCAATTAAACGTTTAGGCACAGACAGCACTGATTGGCTTGGTGTGCCATTGTTGAATAATGGCGTGGTTATTGGGGTAATGGCTGTTCAAAGTTATTCTGAAGAAACCCGTTACCAAACTGTCGATCTTGAGTTAATGGAATTCACTGCTCAACATATTGTCTCAGCGATGACACGATTACAAGACCATGAGCGTTTACAAAACGCAGTAAATTCTCGTACTCGTGAGCTTATGCAGAAAATTAGAGAGCAAGAAAAATCAGAGTTATTGCAAGAGTCACTTTTTAAAATATCTGCACTAACCAATGATGCTACACTTCATATCGATGAGTTTTATTCGATGGTTCATAACATCGTAGGTCAGTTAATAAACGCACAAAATTTTTATATCACTAAATATGATCAAAAATCAAAAACGCTCTCTTTCGTATATTACTTAGATCAAAACTCTAAAGATGTAGAAGTTGACTCTCAACCGAGAACATTAGGAAAAGGTTTTACTGAATATATTATTCGCTGTGGTGAAACACAATTACTTAATTATCAGCAAATGTATGCCTTATACGAACAAGGTGAAACGACAGAGCCGCAGCAAGCAACTAAATCTTGGCTCGGTGTGCCCTTGATACATTCTGGTGTGGTATTAGGAGCAATGGTTTTACAAAGTTATAATTTAGCGACAAAATTTACAAAGCAAGATGCCGAGCTATTAAAATTTGTCTCTCAGCATGTGTCTTCTGCTATTAAGCGTCGTGAGTTATTAGCATTTGAACGACAATCTCATATTCTCCTAGAACAACAAGTAAAGTTAAGAACAGTCGCGTTAGAAGATGAGATAAAACAAAGAAAGCAAGCAGAAGAACAATTACGACATACGGCATCACACGATATATTAACCGGTTTACCGAATCGTACTTTGTTTATCAATTTATTGAACCATGCTATTGCCTGCCATAAACGAAAAGTTGATTTAAAATTTGCAGTGTTATTTTTAGATCTTGACCGATTTAAAGTGGTTAATGATAGTTTAGGGCATCACGCAGGTGATTTACTTCTGCAAGAAATAGCGAAAGAGCTGAAAGTACTGGTCAGAGACAAAGACACCGTATCTCGTTTAGGTGGTGATGAATTTGTCATTTTGATTGAAGATCTCGATTCTAATGCTGAAGCCTATGACATTGCTCAGCGGATTACTGATTTTTTAGCAGCCCCTTTCATTATTGAAAATCAAAGTATTTTTATTGGCACAAGCATTGGCGTGTTATTTAATGATGAACGTTATGACAGTGCAGATATTATGCTTCGCGATGCAGATACCGCCATGTATCACGCAAAAGATAAAGGCAAAGGCCGTTATGAAGTTTTTGACTCTAGTATGCATAATAAGGTTCAAAATGCCTTGGAACTGGAAGCTGATATTCGTGAAGGTATATCAAATAATGAATTTTCACCTTACTTTCAGCCAATAGTTGATTTACGAAATGAGAACGTTGTGGGTTTTGAAGCCCTTGCTCGCTGGAAAAGTGTAAAACGTGGTTTTGTCTATCCTAATGACTTTATTCCTCTAGCTGAAGAAACTAATTTAGTCATGGCGATTGATTTCCTTATCTTAGAAAAATCTTGTCTACAGCTAAAAGCATGGGAAAAAGCCTGTAGCCGAAATGATTTATACGTTAGCTGTAATTTATACGGAGATCATTTTTTTAGTACAACGTTATCAGCTGATATTGAGGAAATAATTCGACGTGTTGGCATAAAACCTAATCAATTAAGGGTTGAGTTAACAGAGCGTGCTTTATTAGAAAGTAGCGACTTAGTGTTAGATAATATGAATGCACTAAAAAAACTCGGTGTTAAAATTCTACTTGATGATTTTGGTACGGGTTATTCGAGTCTCAGTTATTTACATCGTTTTCCTATTGATGTACTCAAAATAGATCGTTCTTTTATCAACAATATTCATGAGCATGACAATCATCAGGCTATCATAAAAACGATTATAGATTTAGCTACGAATTTGCAAATGGCTACTGTAGGTGAAGGTATTGAAAACTTAGCTGACGCACAGTTATTAACAACGATGGCTTGTATGTATGGGCAAGGCTATTATTACGCGAAACCTATGCCGCCTGACGAAGCTGAAAATTACTTATTAAAGTGATTTTTAGCAAGGTTAATGAAAAGGAGCTATATCATTTGATCTAGCTTCTTTTTTATCACCATTTTTATGACAACATATAATATTTTTAGAAAGTTAATTGAGGGATATAAGGAAAGTATAGTCACAAATTTAAAGTGGTGTTATAGAATTACTTACAAAAGGTATTAGTGTATTTTTTAATTCTGAAGTACTTTATAATCCAAAAATAAAACTTAAACATGATAAGTTCAAAATGATGAATTCAATTAAAGCCCGAGCACTTGATCGTATTGATTTAACAATATTAGACACCCTCCAAAAAGACGGTCGAATTGCTAACAATGACTTAGCTAAGAAAATCAATTTGAGCGCTAGTCCTTGTCTAGAAAGAGTAAGACGTTTAGAAAAAGAAGGATATATTGAGCGCTATCGTGCTGTTTTGAACTCCATCAAACTCAATTATGGTATGTCAGCATTTATTCAGGTTACGCTTGATAGAACGACCAGTGATGTATTTGAAAAATTTAAAGTCGAAGTTGTAAAAATAAAAGAAGTGGTTGAATGTCATATGATTGCAGGTGGTTTTGACTATTTACTAAAACTGCGTTTTGCCAATATGGATGCGTATCGTGAAGTATTAGGTATGATCGTTGAATTACCTGCTGTTTCACAAACACATACTTATGTAGTCACTGAAAATGTTAAAGAAGATAAAGGCGTGCCTATTTTTTAATCATACTGCTTTCAAATAGCTTTATTAGAATAGTAGAGTTTTACTTTTACAATGATTATAGTGATATCCATATGCCAGTATGCATGAAGTATATTCCAAAATTTAATTAATAATATGAAGAAGCCAATGAAATTTAAATTAATAGCCAGTGTAAGTTTACTAAGCCTTGCATTTTTGTCTGCGTGCGGACAAAGCAATCAATCAACAACGCCGATGGTAACAAAAACGCCACAAGTAAATGAAAATAATATTAAGGCTCATCTTGAGTTTTTAGCGGATGATACTTTATTAGGTCGAGATACAGGTAGTGCTGGTTATCAAATTGCGGCAAATATGTGAAGTCATACTTTAAGCAACTCGGTTTAACCCCGATGGGAGAACTTGACGGTTTTGAGCAGCAAGTAATTTTCAGAAAATCTTTTCTCGATGAAAACAGTGCAGAATTTTCAATTACTAATGCTTCGGGTACTGTTGACTTAGCTTTTAAAGACGCTTTTATTATGAGTGGCAACAGCATAGTTACAGAAGCTACCATTACCGGTGAAACTGTTTTTGTGGGTTATGGCATAGTTTCTGAAGACTTTGGTTACGACGATTACAAAGATATCGATGTAGAAGGTAAGATTGTTGTTGTATTAACGGGACGTCCTGATGATTTACCTTCTGAAGAAGGTGCTCATATTGGTTCAGGTAGTGAGAAAATAAAACACGCCGTTAAAAATGGCGCGGTAGGTTTCATTACGATTCATACACCAAAACGTGATGCTGTTCGTACTTTTGCTAAAAGCGCAACATACGCTGACGCTCCACGTTTAAGTTGGTTAGACAAAAATGGTATGCCTTTTGGTAAGTATCCTGAAATTAAAGGTGGTGCATATTTAAGTGCTGAGCATGCTCATGCATTATTTGAGGGAGCAGAACGTAAATTAGAAGATGTACTTACTGACGATACTAATAATGTTGCTATCAAAGGTTTCGCATTGAAATCAAGTGTAAAAATGGCAAACAAAAGTCGTCATGAAGAAATTACTAGTCCTAATATTATTGCGTCTATTGAAGGCAGTGACCCAACATTAAAAGATGAGTATGTGGTCTTTAGTGCTCACTTGGATCACATCGGTGTTAGTAGCCATGATGATCACGAAGACAAAATCAATAATGGTGCATTAGATAATGCTTCTGGTGTTTCCATTTTATTAGAAACTGCGCGTTTATTATCAACGATGCTTGAAAATCCTAAACGTTCTATTTTATTCGTTGTTGTAACGGGAGAGGAAAAAGGATTACTTGGCTCTAGCTATTTCGCCACAAATCCAACCGTGCCTGTTATGCAAATGGTCGCTAATGTGAATTTAGATATGCCTTTAATTTTATACCCGTTTACTGATGTAATTGCTTTTGGTGCAACACATTCAAGTTTAGGCCCTATCGTTGCAAGTGCAGCGAAAAAGATTGATTTGTCTTTGAGTGACGATCCAATGCCAGATCAAGCACTTTTTACACGAAGTGATCACTATAGTTTTGTGAAAGCCGGCGTACCTTCAGTGTTTCTAATGACAGGATTTCAATCTAAAGATCCTGAAATTGATGGTGGTGCGGTGTTTGGTGACTTTCTGAAAAATCATTATCATCAACACAGCGATGAAATAACTTTACCTATTAATTACGATGCAGCAGCAAGTTTTGCAGAAGTTAATATGATGATAGGTTTAGAAATAGCTAATGGTGAAAAACGGCCAACCTGGAATCAAGGCGACTTTTTTGGTAAAACTTTCGCTCAATAACCCATAATAATTGAAACGATAAAAGTGCAGTGATGAAAATCGCTGCGTTTTTTTGTTTTCTGATGTAAAGCGACAAGCTACACTGTGAAGATGACTTTATAAAAAAGATTGATAATCAAATGGATGCACATAAATACGCGTTACAAGCCAATGGCTCTTTTGCCCTTCCTGATGCTTGCTTTAAAATAAAAGCGTTGATGGAGGATGAAAATTCAGTGATTGCAGATTTTGCCAATGTGATCAGTGTAGACCCTTCGATGACCTCTCGTTTATTACAAATTGCTAATAGTGCTATTTATAGCTTCCCAGGTGAAATTAGTACTATTTCACGTGCCATTACGATTATAGGTACACAAGCTATCTATAACATGATGTTAGTGGATGTTGCAGCAACGGCATTTAAACACTTCTCCAATCAGGCGATCGATTTAAAACGTTTTTGGCGAATGAGCATCTTTTGTGGTTTAGCAACTAAAAACTTAGCAATAAAAGCAGGTATCCGGGATATTGAACGACTTTTTGTTGCGGGGCTTTTACAAAATTTTGGCGAATTGATCGTTGCAAAAATAACACCTGAAATTGCTCAACAATGTGAAAAATATTCCCCTGAGCAATTACCTTGGTCTTTGCAAAAACAAGCATTGGGTTTTACCTATACTGATATTTCAGCTGAATTACTTAAAATATGGCAATTGCCTGAAAAAATTATTCTGCCTATTCGCCATTTCAATGAGGCTAAAACGATACAAATTAATAAAGATGTTAAAGTGCTTTATTTGGCGTCAAGGTTAGCGTTAGTTGATAGCCATCCAGATGAGTTTACTTACGATGATAGCGTTGATGAAAGCTTGTGTGAAAGTTTGAATATTTCGAGTATAGATTTAGCGCAGTGTGTTGATATTGCGTCAGAAGAAGCTAAAAATATTCTTAGCATCATGAACAGTCGACTTTTTTCAAAATAATATAAGCACATTGGGCAAGGCTTTTAGCATGATAACCTTGCCCAACTTACAAAATCTCTCAGATGCTTTAAGGACTAACTCCTCACTTTCTGGCTGCAACTATATTTATACACTTAATTACTAATACCTTCGTGGTAAAACAAGACATTATTTATAAACCCTGCTAGCATCAGGCAATTCTTTTTTCGTACAGTTAATAAACTGTACAAAATATGCCCTACAAATAATTATAATTAAGGACATTTATGAGCGCATCTAGAGAGCAGTTTAGCTCTAAACTCGGATTTATTTTAGCCGCAGCAGGTTCTGCTGTTGGGATTGGTAACTTGGTCGGTTTTCCTGTAAACGCAGCTAAAAATGGAGGTGGTGCCTTTTTGATTATGTACGCATTATTCGTATTTTTAATTTGTTTACCAGTAATGATTGCCGAAATGGCTGTTGGCCGAAAAACACAAAAAGAACCCGTAGGTGCTTATAAAGCATTAAGTGGTGGTAGTAGAGGTTGGGGAATCGCTGGGATCTTTGGCGTATTAACTCCATTCATGATCGCTGTTTTCTACATGGTATTAACAGTATGGCTTTTTGGCTACCTCGCGCTAACATTATCAGGTCAATTAGACTACTTAGCCAGTGGTAATGGTTTTAGTGAATTTATCAATAGTCCTTATCTATTTTTAGCGATGATTGTTGTTGCAGCCATTGTAAACTTCATTTTAGTCGCTGGTGTAAAAGAAGGCATAGAGAAAGCGGCCAAAATACTCATGCCTGCATTATTCGTTATGCTATTAATCATGGTGGTTTATGTATTAAGCCTTGATAACGCTATTGCTGGCGTGAAGTTTTTTATTATTCCAGACTTTGATAAAATAACGCCTACCGTGATTAACGGCGCCTTGTCGCAAGCCTTCTTCTCGTTATCGTTAGGTATGGGTATATTAATTACTTACGGTTCGTATATTAATAATAAAACTGACATTGTTAACTCTGCGAAGTTAGTCGCTCTTACTGACACAGCAGTTGCCTTCACTGCTGGTTTAATGATTCTACCTGCGGTATTTTCATTCAACCCTAATGTTAACCCGGCAGAGTTAAGTGATAGTTCTGTATCACTAATTTTTACCTTTTTACCTAAAATATTTTTAGCATTACAAGCATCAATTGGTTATTTTGGTGCAAGTGCAGTCGCTGCTTTCTTCTTCCTTTTAGTCTTTTTTGCGGCAATAACATCGCTTGTATCAATTATTGAAGTACCGGTTTCTTACTTGGTTACTGAAAAGAAACATAGCCGTAAAAAAGCATTATCAATTTTAATGATCATTGGTGGTTTGTTAACTGTGTTTGCAACTGTTTCTTTTGGTATGGTGTCTTTCTTTACTGAATTTACCACTTATGCAAATGGTACACGTTCATTCTTTGATGTGATTTACGATATTTTCTACGACACTATTTTGCCACTCAACGGCTTTTTACTCTGTGTTTTTGTCAGTTATCGTTGGAAAAAGCACAACTTGTCTGAAGAAATTTCTATTGGCAATGAAAATTATAAAGGTTCTTGGGTAGAGAAGTACGTTAACTTCTCATTAGGGACCTTTATCCCTGTTATCGTGTTAAGTATTTTTATAAATACCGTCGCGCAAAAATTCTTTGCCTTTAGTATTTTTGGATTCTAGTTTTATGGTTGTCCTATAAACGAAAAACGATTTGAACGTAAAGCCGTATAATTTGTTATTATGCGGCTTTATTTTTACCTTTAAAAAATTTAGCTATGACACAAAGCCTTCAAGAACATCTAAAAACTTCCATAGAATCGATCAATCAACTTAATGGTTTAACTGATTGCCAGCGATTATTTCATGGTAGAGGACATGCTTACCCTGAGTTATCACACGTGAATGTTGACTGGTTTTCGCCTATTGTGCTCATTACCCTTTACCAAGAGGTAGATGATGCTTGGTTGAGTGAACAAGTCTCTGGTCTTCAAGTGTTGATACCTGAATGTGTATCTATTCAAGTACAATTTCGTAGCCGAAAATTTGCTCCTAGCGAAGTGTTCTGGGGAGAAGAAATCTCGGAATTAAGAACGCAAGAGCATGGCTTGAAATATCATATTAGTTTAGGTAAAGCACAAAATTCTGGGCTTTTTCTTGATATGGGTAATGGACGAGAATGGGTGAAAAATAATAGCGAGGGTAAAAACGTTTTAAATCTATTTGCTTATACGTGTGCATTTTCTGTTGCTGCTATTGCGGGGGGGGCCAAACAAGTGATTAATATAGATATGAGTAAAAGCTCTTTATCTAAAGGTCGCGAAAATCATAAACTTAATAAGCAAGATGGCAGTAAAATAAAATACGAAGGCGTTGATATTTTTAAGTCATATAATCGACTTAAAAAGCATGGTCCTTATGATTTATTAATTTGCGATCCACCATCATTTCAAAAAGGTAGTGTAAACATCGAGCGTGATTACAAAAAAATTATTAAACGTTTACCTGAGTTGATGGCAAATAATAGTGATGTGGTACTCTGTTTAAACTCCCCTGATTTAAGTGAGGCGTTTTTATTAGCAGAAGTAGCTAGAGAATGCCCACAGTGTCAGTATCAGCATCGAATTGCTAACCCTCTCGTGTTTGCTGAAGCTGAAACAGGTAAGGGCTTAAAAGTGCTTTATTTTCGCTATGTTGAAATAAGTAAGTGAACAGTCGTTAACTAATCACAATGCGGGCAGCGAGTAATATCAAGAAACTGCCTGTGACTTTATCAACAATATGACTATTTGCGCGTAACTTACTAATGATATTGCCACGTGAAAGAGTGAACGTAACGAGGCAATACCATAATGCATCAATGCTTCCCACTGTTGCAGTCATAATCATTTTTTGTTCACTGCTCGCCTCTTCACCTAGAAACTGACTAAATAAGGCGAGAAAAAAAATGGCGAGTTTAGGGTTCAAAAAAGCAATTAAAAAGCCATCACGCCAGCCATTTACTTGTGATTTTTTCACTGTATTCTCTTCAGAGAATACTTCATTATCTTTTTTACTTAATAATGATTTAATGCCTAAATACAATAAAAATGCGGCTCCAGTATATTGAATAATACTAAAAGTCAAAGGTGATTTAACAATAATCACTGCAATACCTGTTGCGGTAATTGCTGCATAAAGCGCAACGCCTAAACCATGGCTAATAGCAGTGGCATAACCTTGTGGTGTTCCACCTGCTAATGTGTTTTTAATGACTAATGCTAAACTTGGCCCTGGAGATAAAGCGCCCATCAGGCAAATAACGACAAAAGATAACCATAAGTGAAATTCCATTAATTATTATTCTCTTCTTTAAAGTAGGTGTAGTAGCAAGTTTAGTGCATTTTATTGAATTGGTAGACGTTTACGCACGCGTAAAAAGCTAGCGAATTTTGGCACACCTCGTGCGGTTTTACCAATGTATTTAAAGGTAATGGTGCTACCTATGGCAGGTGGATTTTGACGTTGTTTATCAGTAAATCCACTTCCTATTTTAAAGAGTAAACCTGATGGCATTTTTACTTTTAAAGAACCCATTTTATTTCTATATTTTCCCTTACCTTCAATATGAGCAATAACAATAGCTTCGGCATCATTATGTTGCTTTAACTTCATTAGATCATGACTTCTGCCTGCTTTATAATGTGCTGCTTGATGATGAAGCATTAACCCCTCGCCGCCATTATTAACGATATTTGATAATCGTTGATGTAATAACGTAATTGAGGTGGTTTTTTCTTGCTTTATCACTAATAAATAAGGGCTGTTAGTTATTTCTACTAAATTATTCATTTGCTCAATACGTTGAGCAAAAGTGCCTAAATTTTTGGGTAAATCAAACAGCATAAAATGTATTTTCTGCCAGCAACTTACTTTTTGTGGTTTATGCGGTTTGTGTTTTCTGACACAGCTGCTGATCTTTTCAAACTCACCTCTATTACTCCATAGTTCTCCATCAATATATGTATTAGGCCAATCCTTGGTAAACCATGCAGGGGTATAAATAAGATTGCCTCTGCGCGTAAATAAGTTTGTTCCATTCCAAAATCCGCGAATACCATCAAGTTTTTCACTGATGAAATATTCGTGAATATTTATAGGTTGATTTAAATCTGATTTATAGACCGTTGAGCGCTGAATTTTTGGAATTTTTGTTGCCAGACTTTGCGAGGTAAAAATACAGTAAATAAATACGCATAAAATTATTGATGTGATCGAGTTCAAAGTAGAACGTCCTTGCTCATTTTAGGTAGTAAGAGTATAGATCCTTTTTTTGCTTGTGCTAATGCAATGTTAATTTATTGTACTACTATGTTACTAATCTGTTTTTTTGTGTATATATTCAAGGAAGAGTTATGCGAGGAGTTTATTTTAAAGTTTTTTTTATTGGTATGATATTGGTGTTTGCACAAGTAAGTTATGCGGGGGGAAAAAAATGCCAACCTTATTTTGATAAATTACGTAATGTTCAGTCTCAGCAAAAGCAAGGGCATAACTTAAAGCGTGGTGAAAGTCTTAATAAGCAGGAAGCTAAAGCGAGGAATAAGTGGTGGCAATGCGAGCAAGGCCATTTGAAAATAGCTAAAAAAAGTAAAAAAAGTAAAAAAAACAAACCACAAAATAATAAAATAGTTAAGCAACGTAGTTTAACGGCAAAACCATTAATAACTATTTCAAAGGTTAATGTAAAACCCTTTCAAACGTCAGCACCGTTGGTGTTAAAATCCCGTTATCAAGGGAAGCAATTACAAGCCTGGTTACTGTATTATCAACAACCTAAGAAATGTTTACGGCCTAAAACAACGAAACAGTTTGCTTTTTGTGTTGAAAACAGAAGGAATCAACAACTATTGTTTGAGAAAAATGATGCTATTGTGAGTAACAATTAGCATCATTTTATGTACGTATTACTTGAGTTATTATTTTAAGTATTGCGCTTTTTTGTCATTGTAATGGCTAACAAGTCTATCTATTGTGGCTTGGTCATAATCTCTTAAGCCACTTAACAGCATGTGCTTTTTACCATGACCAATCACTTTACCATCGGCGATTAAATCGAAAGGTAATGTTGCTTTTCCGCGTTTGCCTTCAATCATTAAACTTGGTGTTGTTAATTGTAATTGTACGTCAGAAAAATCAAGTTCATCTAAGTGTATAAACATGTTTTCGTACATTACCATAGGCCGTGTAGGATTAATCATCACACTATTTTCATACATTAATTTAACTAAAATGTGTGGAAATGTATGGCCTGAAAATTCGACATACGCACGGATCAGCGCATTTATAGATTGGCGATTGGTTGTACACTTGCCAGTCGCTTCTATTTTCATATATTCTTTAGCATTATCATCAAGAATACTTGCAGAATCAGTAATTTTCTCAGGAAATATTAGTTTGATACCATCAGAGACCATACCGGAAAAAGTAAATCCCATGTTTTGAGATAAACCAGACTTTTCTAATACGAGTGAAAAGAGTAAATCACCAGGGATACAAAAGCGCTTTGCATCGGTATCATGTAGCGGATTGAAATCATCGGCAATTTTTTTAGCAAAGTCGCTACCCTGCTGACGAGAAAAACTAATGCTATTACCTGTAGCGTCACAGTAACTTTCTAGAAACATAATATACACAACTATTGTTTGAAAACCGCCGTATATTAGCAGTTACCAATTGATAAATCGCAATTATCTGAACAAAGCAATACTAAGCAGACCAGTTTTGTCAGCGTGTTTCTTCGGCAAAAAGTGGAATAAAATTATTGACTAAAGCTTCCTTGTTGATTTTGGTAAGCTGCTTTAATTGATATTCACGTTTACAAGCGAGTTGACGATTTTCTTGTGTTTCAGCATAGACCAATTTTACAGGGCGACGCACACGCGTATATTTAGCACCTGTTTTGTTACAGGTATTGTGCTCATGCAATCGACGAGTTAAATCAGTTGTAATACCCGCGTACAAACTATTGTCCGCACAACGTAAATAATAAACAAACCACTTTGGCTTATCGGTAGGTTTTTTTTCTATCATTAGAGTAGTATCGCAATTTTTATCATTGAAATCGATAAAAAGCTGGCTGTCATTTCCAGAGTTTTATACCATGCTCTTTAAACTTCCCCATGACAAATTATCGAGACAATAAATGACCCATTACGATGCTGGTGCTTTGAGTAAAATGACAGCCCAATTAGATGAAAACGGACTTGTTCATTACCAACTACCTATCGGCGAACAAACTATCGATATGAATGCGTTAATTGGAAAGACAATAACGTTAGATTACCAAGGTAAAATCGGTTGTCGGAATTGTGGAAGATCTACAAAGAAAAGTTATTCACAAGGTTTTTGTTATCCGTGCATGCAAAAATTAGCACAATGTGACATGTGTATTATGAAACCAGAAACTTGTCATCATGCGCAAGGCACGTGTCGTGAGCCAGAGTGGGGCGTTAAAAATTGTATGGTGAATCATTATGTTTATTTAGCGAATACTTCTGGTATTAAAGTCGGTATTACTCGTCATACGCAAATACCAACACGCTGGATTGATCAAGGTGCTACCCAAGCCTTACCGTTATTTAGAGTAAGTACCCGCTTACAATCTGGTTTAGTTGAAATAGCACTGGCTAAATTCATTGCAGATAAAACAAATTGGCGTGCTATGTTGAAGGGCTCTGGTGAAGCGGTTGATTTAAAAGCGCGAGCAGAAGAATTAATACCTGAAATTTCAGCACAGTTAGACGAACTGAAATTACGTTTTGGTGAAGATGCTGTGGAATTACTTGATGAGTCGGTTGTTCATTTGAATTTTCCTGTGGAGCAATACTTAGAAAAAATTGGTTCATTTAATTTTGATAAAACACCACAAGTTTCAGGGTTATTGCAGGGAATTAAGGGGCAATACCTTATTTTCGATAAAGGGGTTATTAATATTCGTAAATTTGGCTCTTACCAAGTGGCTCTAACGGTTGAAGACTAATATCAATTAAAAATGAGAATATAGTCACTAATTATAAATATTTTGACTATACTTACTAATAGATTTTCCATTCGCTAATCTCCTGTTTTAAATAGAAAATGAATCGTTAATCTGTTACAAAATAGTGATTTTTCCACTCAGGTGGAGATGATTTTTTATTTTCATAACCCTATATATGCCTAGGATACCTTTCATGAATGCTGCTGAGTACGCCGAACAGGCAAGTGAGATATTTGTTTTATCAGATTCATTTATCCGTATTAAAGAATTGATTGATGATGAGTCATCAACAATTGATGATATTTCGGATGTTATTTTACTTGATCCTGCTTTAGCCGCGACTATTTTAAAGCTCTCTAACAGCTCATTTTTTAATTATCCTGGTAAAATAGATACTATTTCGAAAGCTGTTTTGATAATAGGTATCACAGAAGTTTATAACCTTGTTATTGCTTACTTTACGACCAATGCTTTTAGTAAACTAAAAGTAGATCCTGAATATTTAAATGACTTTTGGGAACGTAGTGTTGATTGTGCTTTAACGGTTAAATTTTTAGGCACTAAATTAAGAGTGCCAAATGCTGAGCGATTGTTTATTTTAGGTTTGCTTCATAATTTAGGGGAATTGGTGATACATCAGTTTTTCCCTGAAACAGTCATGGAATGTAAGCAGGTTAATGCTGATGAATTACCTTGGACAAAGCAACAGCAGGTTCTTGGTTTTGGTTATGCTGATGTTTCTGCAGAACTATTGAAACAATGGCAGTTACCTTATAGTTTGATTGAACCTATTCGTTTCCAAGATGAAGAGGAATTTGAACACAGTACTGATGAAACTAAATTACTCTATATTGCTAAACGAGTGATGACGTTAAATCACGAATGTAAAAGTCATGATCCATCAGCAGTTATAACAGACGAAAAATTAGATTCTCTAGCGGTACAAAAAGAATTATTACGTGATGCAAGTGACTTTTGTGATATGGAGCGCTTGAGTATCTTAGCCGTACTTAATCCTAGTGCATCTATGCTTTATTAGCCTTTAGTTTATATTCGTTTTATAGAAAGTTTTCTTTATGTGACAATATGTGGGACCTGAGCAATGATGTGTTTTTTGATTTTCAATGTCTTGATATTTTACGAGCAAAAAATATTGGTGTTCCATTGCCTCACACTTGAGGAGGAGGAAAAGGACAGGTTCAGCCATTATTGAACGATATAATTGATTGGCTATGTTCCCGCTAAGTGTTGTTGAGCTTTGAACAGGTTGTTTTTATTAG
>JASDWX010000126.1:37724-38175 GCA_041890515.1 Alteromonadaceae bacterium | reverse complement strand
CTTCAATAGTTTCACGCTCTTCACCAATAGCGGCTGCCACGTTATCAAGCCCTACAGGGCCACCCATAAATTTATCAATAATCGCTTGGAGTAATTTTCTGTCCATTAAATCAAAACCTTGATCATCAACTTCCAGCATATTTAATGCTTTAGCGGCAGTCTCTTGGCTGACAATACCTTGAGTTTTTACATCAGCATAGTCACGAACACGTCTTAATAAACGATTAGCTATTCTTGGTGTACCGCGTGAACGTTTTGCGACTTCAAATGCGCCCTCAGCATCAATAGGAAGGTTTAGGAAAAATGCTGAACGCTTAACTATTTCAGTTAAATCTTTAGTATTATAAAACTCAAGACGTTGAACAATGCCAAAACGGTCTCTAAGGGGCGACGTTAATGCGCCGGCTCGTGTTGTTGCACCTATTAATGTAAATGCGGGTAAGTCTAACTT
>JASDWX010000126.1:34793-37714 GCA_041890515.1 Alteromonadaceae bacterium | reverse complement strand
CCAATCATGATATCAAGTTGGTAATCTTCCATTGCAGGATAAAGTATTTCTTCAACAACGGGACTCAACCGATGAATTTCATCAATAAAAAGTACATCGTTTTCTTCTAAATTTGTCAATAAAGCCGCTAAGTCTCCTGCTTTTTCAAGCACTGGCCCTGAGGTTGTACGGATATTCACGCCCATTTCATTGGCAACAATATTAGCTAATGTAGTTTTACCAAGACCTGGAGGACCAAAAATCAATAAATGATCTAAAGGTTCGTCTCGCTTTTTTGCTGCCTCAATAAAAATTTCCATTTGAATTTTAACATGGTCTTGTCCGGTATAATCGGCCAATAATTTAGGTCGAATAGCACGATCAATGGTTTCTTCTTCTGGCTGGGCTGCAGGTTCAATAAGACGATCAGCTTCTATCATTATTTTCTCTTTGGTCTTTACTTATTTAGGTAATATTAAAGCATTGCTTTTAGTGCGTCACGAATAAGATCTTCACTCGTTGAATCGGCTTTGAATACAACTCTTATTGCTTTGTCTGCTTGTTGCTGACTATAACCTAAAGAAACTAAGGCGTTAGTTGCATCACCCTTTGCATTCGTAACAAAAGTATTTTCATGATGGAGTTCAATGGGTAAAGTATTTGTTGCCAATGAACCCGTAGAAGTTACTTGCCAATCTTTTAAACGATCACGCATTTCAATTAACAGGCGCTCAGCTGTCTTTTTACCGACACCAGGAATCTTGACAATGCTGGTTAAATCGTCGTGAGCAACACAGCTTACGAATTGATCAGCCGACATACTTGAAAGTATAGCTAAACCTAGTTTAGGGCCTACGCCATTAACTTTGATGACAAGTCTAAATAATCTTCGTTCAATTTTGTTAGCAAAGCCATAAAGTAATTGTGCATCTTCTCGAACAACAAAGTGCGTATAAATAATAGCTTGTTCGTTTAATTCAGGTAAGGCGTAAATACTGGTCATTGGCATCGTAACTTCATAGCCGATACCACCACATTCAATTAATACTTCGGGTGCTAATTTTTCTAATAATGTTCCACGTAATCGACCAATCACAGCTAAAACCTTCAATTGTTAAACTTTCCGCAACCATACCACTATATATTTATACAGTAAAGTGACTTGCTTTTTTTATCGTAAGCGACCTCTTACTATCTTACAGACCTTCCCTGACATTTTATCAAGTGTGTCATGACTATGGGCGTGACAAAGTGCAATAGCAAGCGCATCGGCTGCATCGGCTTGGGGCGTACCGGGGAGTTTTAAAATAGATTTTACCATATGCTGTACCTGGCTTTTATCCGCAGCTCCTGTACCTACAACTGACTGTTTGATTTGTCTCGCTGAATATTCTGCAACAGGTAAACCTTTATTAGTTGCTGCAACAATAGCAGCGCCTCGAGCTTGACCTAACTTTAAAGCGCCACCAGGATTAACTCCCATAAAAACTTGCTCAATGGCAAAGAGCTCAGGAGAAAACTGAAGGATCAGCTCAGAAACTCCTGCAAAAATGGTTTGTAACCGTAAACTAAAGTCGTCTTCTTCCTTATTTCCCGAATATGCTTTTATACAACCACTGCCCAAATAGATAAGTTTACGTCCTTCTTTTTTAATAACACCGTATCCAGTAATACGTGAGCCAGGGTCAATACCTAGAATAATGGTCAAATGAGGATCTCTTGTTTAATGATATGTTTTAATCATGCCTTAAATGAGTTCAGGTTTATACCAATGATTATGCTTTGAAATAATAAAGTGGCAATAAAAAAGCAGCTAAAAATAGCTGCTTTTGACGGAACTCGATTTATTTACTGACTATTCAGCGGTAGGTTCTTCTTTTTCAGTTTTTGGAAGACAAGCAATACCTAATTCAACTAACTGTGCAGGGTTTGCTTTACCTGGTGCATTTGTTAAAGGACACGCTGCCGTTGTAGTTTTAGGGAAAGCCATCACTTCACGAATCGATGTAGCGCCTGTCATTAACATGACTAAGCGATCTAAACCAAATGCTAAGCCAGCATGTGGTGGAGCACCATATTGAAGTGCCTCGAGTAAGAACCCAAATTTCTCTTGAGCTTCTTCATCACTGATACCTAGAATTCTAAATACAGCAGCTTGCATGTCTTGATTATGAATACGAACAGAGCCACCGCCTAATTCACAGCCATTTAGAACCATGTCATAAGCATTAGAGAGTGCTCCTACTGGGTTAGCTTCTAATTCTTCAGCGGTTAAATTAGTCGGTGCTGTAAACGGGTGATGGATAGCGTGCATATGCCCATCAACTTCTTCAAACATTGGGAAGTCAACAACCCACAATGGCTTCCACTCGCCTTCTAATAAGTCTAAATCTTCACCTAGTTTAAGACGTAACGCTCCAAGAGATTCAGTAACAACATTGTAGTTATCAGCCCCGAAGAAAATAATATCGCCGGTTTTAGCGTTAGTACGAGTTAATAAAGCTTTAACTGCATCTTCATTTAAAAACTTTAATACCGGCGATTGAATGCCTTCAATACCCGTTGCTAACGCTGCATCTGCATCATTAACTTTTAACCAAGGCATACCTTTAGCACCGTAGATACCTACGTACTTAGTGAGTTCATCAATACCTTTACGTGAGAATTTTGAAGCTCCACCCGGTACACAGATTACTGATACGCGGCCTTTGACATCATTTGCAGGCCCTGAAAATACTTTAAACTCAACATCTTTTACAATATCTGCAACATCAATTAATTCTAATGGATTACGTAAATCTGGCTTGTCTGAACCAAATCGAGTCATCGCTTCTAAATAGGTCATTCTCGGGAATTCACCTAAATCAACATTCATTAGCTCTTTGAATAAGTTAACGATCATTGTTTCAGCAACGTCCATTACTTGATCGCTGCTCATGAAC
>JASDWX010000126.1:31387-34783 GCA_041890515.1 Alteromonadaceae bacterium | reverse complement strand
GAATATCCTCAATCTTATGATTAGCAAATTTATCTAACAAAAGCTTCATCATCTCAGTACCTGTTGAAATAATATCTTTTGTTTCTACAAAAGAAGCTTCAATATCTATTTGGGTAAATTCAGGTTGGCGATCTGCACGTAAATCTTCATCACGGAAACATTTAACGATTTGATAATAGCGTTCCATACCAGACATCATTAACAATTGTTTGAACAATTGCGGTGACTGCGGTAAAGCAAAAAATTGACCTTTGTGCGTACGACTAGGTACCAAATAATCACGAGCACCTTCTGGCGTTGCGGCCGTAAGTATTGGTGTTTCAATATCTAAGAAACCTTGACCTTCTAATGACGTTCGAACCGCTGACGTTACTTTTGCACGGAAACGCATACGTTCAGTCATTTCGCTGCGACGTAAGTCTAAGTAGCGATATTTTAATCGTTGCTCTTCTGAATTTTTTTGGTTTGAATCAAGCGGTAATGGTGCAGATTTATTTAAAATATTAAGTTCTAAACCTAAAATTTCAATC
This sequence comes from Alteromonadaceae bacterium, assembly GCA_041890515.1. GTDB lineage: Bacteria > Pseudomonadota > Gammaproteobacteria > Enterobacterales > Alteromonadaceae > Colwellia_A. The sequence goes on along the minus strand of JASDWX010000126.1, from coordinate 34,253 downwards.
GCGCCTGTTTTCATGTCTTTATTAATTTGACCTTCAGGACGTGCTCGCACTTTACCTATAATTTTAACACAAAATTCATTTCGTAGCGTGTTCGCTTTAGCAATGACTTCAGGTAAATCTGGATCATAAACGACTTGCACCATACCTTCACGATCACGAAGATCTAAAAAGATCACCGCACCTAAGTCTCGACGACGGTTAACCCAACCGCATAAAGTAATTTCTTGGCCGATGTGAGATTCGTTCACATCTCCACAATAAAGATCGCGCATGTATGTTGTCCTGATAAGACTAACTAGCCAATGCAAATATTAGCATGACAATTTGTTAGGATAGAAAATTGCCGACATTATAAAGGAATATGCCGACAAAAAAAGCTTTAAGGAGGATAGTGCTCGTAATTATTATAAATAAACGCTTACTCGGCACAAAACGACTCAATTGAATGAGTTAAGTTCGTTGGTATCTGAATTAAATACATAATGATTTTTACCATTTGCTTTAACTCTATACATTAACGTATCTGCAATTTTAAGGAGATCATTATCCGTTACTCCATCATCAGGATACATTGCAATACCAATACTACAGCCTATAAAAATACGCTCTGCAGACAGCTCAAAAGGTTGTTGCATAAGTTTTAATACTTTATCTGCTATATAACCGGCTTCATTTTTATTGTGCAAGCCTGTTAATAATAAAACGAATTCATCGCCGCCAAAACGTACAACTGTGTCTGATTCTCGTACACAGCTTTTTAATTTATCAGCCACTTGTACCAACAATTCATCACCAACGTCATGCCCATGGGTATCATTAATGGTTTTAAAGCCATCTAGATCAATAAACAAAATAGCTATTTGTAACTGCTGGCGTCTATGAAAACTGATTGCGGTATTAATTCTGTCTTTAAGCAAAACTCGGTTAGCTAGGCCCGTTAACTCATCATGAGTAGCCATATGCTTCATTTTATCTTCAAGAAGTTTACGGGTTTTTATCTCAATGTATAAACGCCGGTTCCAGATGATTATCGCAATAATAACAATGAGGATAATAACGCCAATTTGCGCTGTAAGTTTCATGACTACATCTTTATTAAACCCCGTTTCAATGTTAACACCAAACCAACGGTCGTAAATTTGTTGTTTTTCATTTTCAGAAACGGTTAACAGGGCTTTATTGATAATACTTTGTAGTTCACTCCAATCAGGCCTGACTGCAAAGTGACTGATATCACTTTCAAGTTCTTCAACTATTGATATATCTAAAACAGTTAAACTCTCGCGTTTCATCAATTCAGACGCTGTGGCTATATTAGAAATAAAGCCCTTTACTTTACCTTGTTGAATGGCCATCAAGCCCATGTTGTGATTATCAACTAAATTAAGTGATATCTGAGGATGACTTTTTCTAATATTTTCAGACAGGTAATAACCTTTAATTACGGCTAATTTTTTACCGTAAAAGCTTGTTAGGTCGATTTGCGCGCCTAGTTTACGCGGATGAAGAATAACCCAAGGCATACTCCAATATGGCTGGGTGAATAAAACCTTCTTTTTACGCGCTTCTGTAACTGAAATACTTGCAAGCATATCAATTTTTTGATCGAGTAAACTTTGATATAGTTCGCTCCAATTATCAAAGAAGGTATATTCAAATGATAAACCCGAACGATTCGATATCAATTTAAGGACATCTGGATTTATGCCTCTTACTTCGCCTTGGGCATTTACAAATTCTATTGGTATCGAGCTCTTAACTAGCCCAACGTTAATTTTCTTATGTTTATCTAGCCATGACTTTTCAGATGTTGACAGTGTTACCTTTTCTGCCGAGTGAATAAAGTATCCACTGTTTTTGTTAATTAACCAATTTCTCTCCAGAGCAATAAGTTGGTCAATTGGGATATTATCAAAACCCTCTTTTATAAGCGCAACAAGTTCATTGTTACCTTTACGGACTAAAGAAAAAACGGGGGATGGAAAATTAACATTTTGTAATTGGTAAAATGAAGATTGTAAATTACTTTGTATTAAACGTGCATTCAGGTATTCCTGAGCGCTTACCATCACATCAATATTTCCAAGTTCAGCCTCATCAAGTAATTCATTAACCGTTTGATAAACGTAAATATTTAGGCCAGGAAACATATCACAGAGCCTCTTTTTATACGTTGTTCCCGCCAACACGCCTATTTTTCTACCTTTTAAGTCTTTCATCGTATATATGTTTTTAATTTTGTTAGAAACAAATACCCCAGCATTAACGCCATAGATTTGAGAAGCTACTTGAAATTGATTATCAAAACTCTCTGCAGAATACCCAATATAAATATCTACATCTCCCTTTTTTAGCATGGCAAGCTCTTTCGATGATGACTGCGCTATAAATTCAATTTCTCTTCCACTTTCTTTCGCCCATAAACGCCATAAATCAATGAATAACCCTTGCGGCTGTCCTGTAGGAGAAATAGCCATATAAGGTGGTGCATCGGTTAAAAAACTCAGCAATAAAGTATCACTATTTTTATCACGCCCTAGCCATTTTTTTTCAATAGCAGACTTTTCTTCCTCTGTAATTTTATCAAAACCTTGAACAATAAATTTATTTAATGATGTGTTATTTAGAGCTGTAGCGGCGACATACTCACCTTGATAAAAACCAATTCTTTTATAAGGAGGATAATAATTATTTAATGCCGAATATCTTGCATATAACTTAGATGATTTTTCGAGTTCGGTGTAAATAACAATTTCATTTGTTACTATAAAGATATGTATTTGGAGTATGCATAATAATTGAATAAGCGATAACGGCATCATCAGCAATAATATGAAAATCATCTAAATCATTCTTGTCGTATCTT
>JASDWX010000126.1:0-31377 GCA_041890515.1 Alteromonadaceae bacterium | reverse complement strand
CTGTTGCAATAATCGCAGCATGACTTGAGCCTCTCACTGAGCCTATAATGTAAGGAGATAACTGATCAATTTCAGTGATATTAGCGAAATCTCGATGAATATAAAAATAAAAGTCATGAGAAAATAATGATGGGGTGAAAGCAAACCTTTTGCTACGTTCAATTGTTTTTGTCATACCACCGTGTATATTTACTTCTCCAGACTCTACAAGTGATAGCGTTGATAGCCAATCAGACGTTTTAAATTCAATGATAACACCTTGTCGTTCAGCCCAAAGTCGCCAAAGGTCCGGCATCAAACCCTCAGCTTGTCCATTTTTATTGAGGTACATGTAAGGATAAGTTGTTTTATTTATCGCTATCGTTATTGGTTGAGTCGATGGTGCAAAAGATTCATCATTTGCTTGAACGGGTATAACATAAAAAATCACCAGTATAATTAAACAACGAAAAAAGTAATCGTATGACAACAGCAATTCCTTAGTGAATAAATATATTGACGAAATATCAATAATTATAGACCTTGAGGCATAAAATTGCAGAGTAACCTTTAGCTTTAAACACTAAATTTTAGCTAATAGTACCCCATCACAATCAATTTAAGTTAAAATAGCGGAAAATTGATATTTAATGCCGATACAAGTTTAATGTAATGAAACCAACAGAACCCGATTTAATTTTTTCTAAAAAACAAAGCCAGATTAAAGATTTTACTTTTGACGCTCAAGTTGTCGAAGTTTTTCCTGACATGATTTCTCGTTCTGTCCCCGGCTACAAAACTATTATTGATACTATTGGCCGTTTGAGTCAGCGTTTTGTTACCGATAATAGTAATGTTTATGATTTGGGTTGTTCGTTAGGTGCTGCAACATTAGCCATGCGTAAAAGCATTACGGCAGAAAATTGTAAAATAATAGGTGTTGATAACTCCTCAGCAATGGTTGAGCGCTGTAAAATGCATGTTAATGCATTCAAAGGAAAAACACCTGTAGAGATTATTGAAGGTAATATATTAGATATTGTTATTGAAAATGCTTCAATGGTAGTACTCAATTTCACCTTGCAGTTTATTGATCCTGAAATACGTTCTTTATTACTAAAAAAAATTGCCGATGGTTTAATGCCTGGTGGTTTATTGCTACTCTCTGAAAAGATATCAGCTGATGATGATGTTTGTAATAATCTCCTTGTTGATTTACATCTCGACTTTAAACGTGCCAATGGTTATAGCGAACTTGAAATAGCGCAGAAACGTACAGCAATAGAAAAGGTAATGCGTATTGATAGCTTACCAGAACACATTGAGCGTTTGAAAAATGCGGGTTTCAATCATCAGACACCGTGGTTTCAATGTTTTAACTTTTTCTCACTCATCGCAATTAAGTAACTCATACATGTCATTCAATAAATTTTACCAAGAAATCGCCCAAAACCGTTTAAGTCATTGGTTAAATACTTTGCCTGCACAACTTACCGAGTGGAAAAAAGAACATTTGCACGGTGAGTTTGCTCAATGGCAAAAAACATTAGCTGCGTTGCCAAAAACAAGCCCCTCTGTCATCAATATCAGTGATGGTGTTACTGTCGGTAAACAAGAAGATATCAGTGCTGGCGAATATAAACGTTTAGAAAACTTATTAAGAAAATTCAAACCTTGGCGAAAAGGTCCATATCATATTCACGGTTTGCATATTGATACAGAATGGCGTTCAGACTTTAAGTGGGAACGACTTCAAGAACATATCAGTCCGTTGAAAAACAAATATGTTTTAGATATTGGCTGTGGCAGTGGTTATCATTTGTGGCGAATGCGTGGTGAAGGGGCTAAATTTGTCGTTGGCATAGACCCTACGCAGTTATTTTTCACCCAGTTTAATGCTATTCAACACTTTGTAAATGATCCTAAAGTAAACTTATTACCATTGGGTGTTGAACAACTTCCTGAACTCAAAGCTTTCGATACTGTATTTGCTATGGGCGTTTTATATCATCGTCGTTCACCCATTGATTTTATTTATCAATTAAAAGCACAATTGGTAAATGGTGGGGAATTAGTTTTAGAAACATTAGTGGTTGATGGTGATGAGAATACGGTTTTAGTCCCTGGAGAACGTTATGCTAAAATGCGGAACGTCTGGTTTTTACCAAGTTGTGATGCAATGTGTGCTTGGCTTTCCCGCTGTGGATTTAAAAATATACGTGTTGTTAATACTGATATAACAGCACTTGACGAACAACGAAAAACGGATTGGATAGATACGGAGTCTCTTGTTGATTTTCTTGATCCAAACGATAACAGTAAAACGATTGAAGGTTATCCAGCTCCCAAACGAGCCATTTTTATTGCTAATAGTTAATTTAAAATCAATCTGAGTATTATTTCAGTAAACGTTGTCTGGTTGATAAATAACAGACTCAACGTCAATAATTTTTTAAGTTAAAAATGAGCAAACCTCATACCCCCTGTAAAGATAAACACTTGCATTCCTAAATAAAAACTAGGTAAGGTGTCACAACAAAGACTGATACACACTTTTAACGCATACCCTTAATCATTTAAACGCAATGCCAAAGTCTATTAAACCGGTTAAGAAAATTCAATTGTAAAGGAAGGTATATGAATGAACTTTGGTCACAGCGAAAACTAGCCAGTGTTGCAAAACGTGAACATGACCATCGCAGCCCTTATCAACGAGACCGTGGCCGCATATTGCATTCAGCAGCTTTTAGACGCTTACAGTCCAAAACGCAGGTAATGGGCAGTGGGCAAAGTGATTTTTATCGAACGCGACTTACACATTCTTTAGAAGCTGCACAAATTGGATCAGGTATAAGTGGTCAATTAAGATATAAACACCCACAATTATGTACTGAACTCTTTCCTGATGATGAGACTTTAATTGAATCTATTTGTTTGGCACACGACATTGGCCACCCACCCTTCGGTCATGGCGGTGAAATTGCACTCAATTATATGATGCGTGACCATGGAGGCTTTGAAGGAAATGGACAAACATTCCGAATCGTTTCTCGTCTAGAGCCCTTTAGTGAATTTTATGGTATGAATTTATCGCGTAGAACGTTATTAGGATTAATCAAATATCCACAAACGTTAACAAACTTAACGCAATTACCTTTACCTCATGTTCCACAAACGTTTAGACAATTAAAAGCGGCAGACTGGCATCCTGCAAAAGGGTTATACCATGACGACGTGGAAATGTTTAATTGGGTATTATTCCCTTTGTCCTCAACTGATCGCTCACTTTTTCAATCAACAAAAATCATTAAAGGGAAGCATAATAAAACCATTTATAAATCGCTTGACTGTTCTATTATGGAATTAGCTGACGATATTGCCTACGGTATACATGATTTAGAAGATGCAATTGTTACGGGCATAGTTAGCCAACAGGATTTTGATAAAGAAGTTATGGGTAAACTTCAGGAAATAGACGAGCCCTGGGTGCAGAACTATTGCCAAAACTTATCTTCTAAGTTGTTTAGCGAACAACACTATATTCAAAAGGAAGCAATCGGAGGATTAGTCAATTATTTAATTACTGAAATTTACCTAAGTGACTTAAATAAAAATTACGACATCAACTTTACTGAACCATTGTTACGTTATAACGCTAAGTTACCAGAAAATTCAGCAAATGCGCTACAAATATTCAAAGACTTTGTCTTTTCCTTTGTTATTAAACAAACAAGTATTCAACAGGTAGAATATAGAGGACAGCAAATTGTGATGGAGTTATTTGAAGCTCTCGCAAGCGATCCAATTCGCTTACTCCCAAAACACGCAGCACAGCGTTGGGTTTATGCTAGAGATAATAACTTAAACGAGTATAGAGTGATCGCTGATTATGTATCTGGAATGACCGATGACTATGCCACCCAACTTTACCAAAGTCTTTTTCTACCAAGTGGTTCATCACCAATGAATGATCGATAACACGAGACACAACAAGCTTAGTTATTGCTAAGCTTGTTTACATTCAAATAAAGCTAATACTTAAATATATCCAAATTGCTATATACGCTTTAAAACACACATTGCCTATTTTATCATTCACTTGTTACTCCACTGATTCAATGATCCTAGGGTTTTTGGGGTAATATTTTTCAGGTAAAACGCTAATATGCTCAAAAAAACGCGTATCTTTATAAGGTAATTTCATAAAACCTGAAATCCCCTGCCCCTTAATAGTCGGTAATAATGAAATAATTTCTGCTAAGCATAGTGCAAATTCTGATTTTTTATCATGATTCAATAACATTAAATAACTATGAATTTTTAAATGCGTAGGGAGGACTTCAAAAATGATACACCCCGTATGGTGGATTAAATTTAAACGCGATAATACGGTCATAATTTCATCAGGGAGATACAAGTATTCATCTGGATCTTTACCGTCTTCAAAATAAGAATGTAAACGCGTAATATCATCGACTTCTTCAATATCACTCACTTCAAAAGAAATCGTTTGATCGAGCTCAGCAATGAAGTCGTGCTCGCTAGTCTGTCTTTCAACGTGCAAAGTATTTTTAGCATTGAATAAACAGCTCTTGAACATACCCACACGATGAATACCTTGAGCAAGGTGCACCATATTGTTCACCGCACTTTGAAATGATACTTTCAGATTAGGATCAAACAGCGTTAAATTAGAATCAATATAAACACCGTCAGTTTGCCACCGAATCGCTAAGCCACCTACAACAGGAAAATTCCCTAAGCGCCCAACCGCGGCGATAAATGCTTTTTCTGTATCACCCATGCCCATTAAGAAATTTTTATAATATTTTTCTAATTGTGCATCATCAATATCACTGAGTTCGTCATTACCTGTTGATTCCCTCAAAAATGATTTTCGAGAACCATAAACAACGGTATCTATAACTTCCTCAGTTCTTGGTTTTAGCCAGACAGGAATAAGGGGTGGGGTCATTAATGATGTTGGTTTTTCAGCCATTACCATGCGTTTTAAATAAGGTAGTTGTTTGAAGAAATAATCACCAGCACTGATACGTGACTTGGGATCATCGCTGAGCATAGCTTCGATAATTTTTGCTAATAACTTAGGTAAACCAAGCGAAAGAGGAGAAATAACTTGATGACCATAACGACATGATTGTCCAGAAGCAATAGCATAAAGTGTTGCCGCTAAGCCTTGTTCATCAAAACGAGGTGATGACATCGCGCCACTTATTTGGTCTTGTCCAATAAAATAAACATCTCCTAAACGCGCATTACTGTTTTGTAAATCACTACTCATTAAATCCATGATGCTATTCGCGGTATTCTGGCCTGAAGTATCTAATTGTGCGATAACAGCAGAGCCCCAATCCACCAAGTAAACTTTTTGTGTTTTTTCGTTATAAACTACATTAGACGGTTTTATATCACCATGTACATAAGGTTTTCCTTTTGTATGTTGGCTAGGATCACGAAGATACAACAGTATTTCAGCAAGTTGAATCGCTATATCAACGACAAGTTCAGGCGCTAATGGTCCATGAAGCTGGGAATACTGCTCTAAATCTATTCCTGGTGCACGTTGCATGTGCAAAATTGATTGTCGCTTAATTTTGTAATACTGAACAACCTTTGGAATACGACTATGTGATAATTCACCTTGTATTTCAGCTTCTTCCGATAATCGGTCCTGAACATGTTGTGGTAAGTTCATGCGAGAAAATTTGAAAACAAACTCATTACCTAAGTCATCATCACCGTTAAAAACAAAACCATAAGCCCCCTTTCCCAGTAAGGCGATATTGTTATAACCAAGTAAACTTAATTGTTGCTGACATAATTCAACCCACACTTTTAATTTTGTGGCGTCTTTAGTATTCAATAAGTAAACTGATTGGTCTTCGGCAATATAAAAATGTTGCAGTTTATTTTCGTGCACGTAATTTCCTAACAATGCTTGCTCTGCTAAAAAGTATATCTTTAAAGTGACTTGATGTTAACTCAAAGCTCCCGCTTAAATTTAAGCGCTTGAAAGATAATTCTATTGAGGTAATATCTTTAAAAAATAATAAAACATAGATAAAAGGATTTATATGAATTTACTAAAAGCACTGATACTTTTGGTCATCGGTGCAGTACTCGGTTATGGCATTTCGTCGACCACAAAAAGTCATCAAAATAATTCGACTTTGCCTGCGGTAGTATCTGTTGAAACACCATCAACCTTAAAAAAGACAGTAGACCTACAAGAGCAAGCGACTACCCTTGTACAAACTCAACCACAAGTCATCAATCACAAGCCAGCACCCCTTGCTATTGCTGACAATGATGAAGTGTTGACTCAGCAATACCTTGACTTAAGAGCTGAGCATCAACAATTAAAAGACAAGTATAAAAAATCTAAACGTAAAGTATCATCGTTAAAATATCAATTAAGTGAATTTGATGGCAGTGTAGCAACCGACAAAGAAATGGAAAAACTCGCTCCTGAACCGTTCAATTTATTCCTGAGTGCCTTTAGAGGTAAAACGAGAAATGACATCTATGATTTTCATCAAAAAGAAGACGATGTAGATTGGGGTTATAACATGCAAAACAATATTTCAGATTTTGTACAAACCCATTATGATGGCATGAACGTTGATTTAATATCAGTTATTTGTAAACAGCCCTATTGCGAAATTCTAGTGACTGAAAAACAAGAAGATGCTTGGAATAATATTATTAAAGGTTTGTTAGCGCAACCCTGGTGGAAGTTTTCATCAACGAACTCCTCATCGAATAATGTTTCTATATATATGTTCCTAACCCAATAAGATACTCTTGGTAAACGATGCTCTCATAAATTAAAAAACCTGCATTAGCAGGTTTTTTAATAGTCAAAAGCGTCAAACTAAGACATATGCATCAACATATTGCTTGGCTCTTCTAAGAATGACTTCCACAAGTTACAAAAACGGGCAATTGAACCGCCATCGATAACACGATGATCACCAGACCAACTTACTTGCATAATGTAACGTGCTTCAACTTCACCTTTATCATTAAAGCGTGGTAATTTTTGTAATTTACCTACCGCAACAATCGCTGATTCAGGTTTATTGATTATCGGTGTAGCAACAGTGCCCCCAATCGCTCCAATGTTTGAAATGGTAATAGTTCCACCCTTCAAATCTTCTGCACCAACACGACCTGCACGCGCAGAGTCGGTTAAACGCATAATGTCTTTAGCAACATCGACAATCGATTTATTCTGCACTTGCTTAACATTGGGTACTAACAAGCCAACTTTCGAGTCAACTGCCATACCGATATTATGATCATCGAAATAGGTAATTTCAGTACAATCATCATTAACTTGCGTATTCACAATCGGAAATTCTTTTAAGGCTAAAGAAATCGATTTCATGAAAAAAGGCATCATCGTTAATTTAATATCTTGCTTTGCATAAGCTTCTTTCATACCGCTACGTAAAGCGATTAAGTTTGTCATGTCTATTTCTTCACAATAGGTAAAGTGAGGAATAGTGGACACAGACCTTACCATTGCTTTAGCCATAACCGCTTTGATACCACGAATAGGTTCAACGCGTTTTCCGCCAGTTTGTGCAGCAACAACTTGAGTAACTTTTTCAGAAAATACAACGGGGGTATTGTTAAAAGAAACCACATCTTCTTTATAAATACGCCCCTTCTTACCACTGCCTGGAATTTCATGAATATTTACATTTAATTCCCGAGCGACCCGGCGAACAGCAGGGCTAGCAACCGCTTTACCATTAACAACTTTAGTGACAACTTTTGCTGTATCGGCAACGACATCTGCTTTTTTAACGACTGCAGGTGCTACAGCAACCGTTTTATTATCGACAACAGCAGAAGGTTGTTCAGTATGAGTAGAGCGTTTTTCGATTTCAAATAAAGGCGCATGTACTTTAGCAATTTCACCTTTAGCATAATAAAGTTTAGTAATAGTACCATTATGCATAGCGGGAATTTGAACAAGCGCTTTGTCTGTCATTACATCAGCGATCGGCTGATCTTCGACAATTACATCGCCCTCTTTAACGAGCCATTCTACTAATTCACATTCAACAATACCTTCACCGATATCTGGTAAAATAAAGTCTTCTCGCTCCACTGCAGACTGATTATTAGCAGTCGCGGTAACTGAACCCTCAACAGGTGCACTGTTTGTTACTTCAACGGCAGGTGTTGCTTGTTCAGTTGAAGAGACTTCATCTGTTGTCATACAAAAAAGTGGTTGATGTACTTTTGCAATATCACCTTGTGCGTAATAAAGCTTAGTGACGGTACCATTATGCATAGCGGGTATTTGTACAAGCGCTTTATCAGTCATCACATCAGCAATAGGCTGATCTTCGACAATAACGTCACCTTCTTTAACTAGCCATTCAACTAGTTCACACTCAACAATACCTTCACCAATATCTGGTAGAATAAAATCAATACTCATGAGAAAAACCTTAGTAATTTATGCTGTTTTTAATGGCTTCATACACTTTTAAGTGATCGGCAACATATTCTTTTTCTAACGATAATGGGTAAGGTGTATCCATACCACATATTCGGGCAATCGGTGATTCAAGATGCAAAAAACATTCTTTTTGAATCGTAGCAGCTATTTCACTTGCAAAACCAGCCGTTAATGGTGCTTCTTGACTAACAATTAATCGACCCGTTTTAGTAACCGAGTTAACAACTGTTTCAATATCCCATGGTAAAATAGTACGCAAATCAATAACTTCACATGAGATACCATCAGCTGATGCCATTTCTGCTGCTTTTTCAATAATTTCCATTTGTGCGCCCCACGCTAATAACGTGATATCGCTGCCTGAAGTAACAACTTCGGCTTTACCTAAGGGTAATTGATAATCTTCAGTAGGTACTTCACCGACTGATGCACGATATAAACGCTTTGGCTCGAAAAATATGACCGGGTTTTTATCGCGAATAGACGCTAACAACAAACCTTTTGCTTGGTAAGGGTTACGGGGTACAACAACTTTCAAGCCTGGTGTGTGTGCAAAATAAGCTTCAGGCGATTGGCTATGATATAAACCACCCGCAATACCGCCACCGTATGGTGTGCGTATTGTTAAATTACCTACATCGAACTCATTGCCGCTACGATAGCGAAACTTTGCTGATTCGTTAACAATTTGGTCGAACGCTGGAAAAATATAATCCGCAAATTGAATTTCTGCAATCGCAACACTGCCTTGCGCAGCTAAACCATTAGCAAAACCAATAACACCTTGCTCAACTAGAGGAGTGTTAAAACAACGTAATTTTCCAAACTTCTCTTGTAAGCCACTCGTTGCACGAAAAACGCCACCGAAATGGCCAACATCTTCACCAAAACACACTGCACGATCATTTTCTAACATTGCAATTTCAAGTGCGTTATTGATTGCATGTAATAAATTCATTTGTGCCATTATTTGATTCTCCCCGCAGTGAATGGGTAGGCTTCTGGGTACTTTTTAATATGTACTTTTAATTCTTCAAGTTGAGCTTTTAATAACGTTGGTGGCTCGTCGTAAACATCAGTGATCAAATCTTCAACCGGTGGTTTATCAATTTTCTCTGCAACTTTAACCGCTGCTAATATTTCTTCACGTAACTTATCAAACAAAACAGCTTCTTGTGCTTCATCCCACCAATTATTAGCTAACATCCAATTTTTCATACGAAGAATAGGATCATGGGCTTGCCATTTAGCTTCTTCTTCACGGGTACGATAACCAGAAGGATCGTCAGACGTAGAGTGTGCACCTAAACGATAAGACATAGCTTCAATCAGCACTGGCTTATTTTCTTTTAATGCATAAATTCGCGCATCTTGAGTCGCTTTTAATAACGCTAAAATATAGTTACCGTCGATACGAATCGTTTTGATACCGTAACCGACACCACGTGAAGCAATACCGTTACCTGCATACTGCTCGTCTGCTGGTGTTGATATTGCGTAGCCATTATTGCGGCAGAAAAATATAACAGGTGAATTGTGCACTGCTGCCATATTTAAGCCCGCATGGAAATCACCTTCAGATGCTGCACCTTCACCAAAATAACAAATAGTTACCGCGTCAAGCCCTTGAAGCTTTTGACCGTAAGCATAGCCAGTAGCTTGAGGTATTTGAGTTGCTAGCGGAGAAGAGATAGTCATATAATTTAATTCGCGACTACCGTAATGAATTGGCATTTGGCGACCTTTGCCTAAATCTTTTTCATTACTGAACATTTGGTTCATGAAGTTTTCAAGTGAGAAACCGCGGTACATTAATGCACCTTGCTCACGATATTGCGCCATGATCATGTCTTGAGGCTTTAAACCTGCCGCACCACCAACACTTGCGGCTTCTTCACCTAGTGCAGTTATGTAAAAGCTTAAACGACCTTGACGTTGCGATGCGACCATTCTCTCGTCGAGTACACGGTGAAACGCTAACGTTTTATAAATTTTTGTAGCAGATTCCTGATCTATTTCAGGAAGCTCTGCACCGTCATATACGCTACCGTCTTGTTGTAATACTTTGAGGATGGGAATTTCAACTGAATGACCATCAATAAAAGCGGGTTGATGTACCACCGGGCTTTCTTTATATACGTCAGAGTTCATAGCCTTCTCTTCTTGTCTTAGGGAATGTGTTCATTGCAGGGTGCGTTATACCCATTTTTATTTATATATGTATTAGTTTTAGTACTTATTGGGTTTTGTGCAATGAGCTGTTGTAAATAACCGGACGTACTTTACCTTTACGTAAACTGAAAAACAAGTTGTATGAGCCAACTAAAATTTTGGGCATACTGCAATATCATCAATATGCCCATAAAAGTTTACATCACTACTTTCATTATTCAATAGTTGTTGGGATAACGGTTAATAATGCTCTCTGCCCTATAGTAACATTGGCATTAGGAAAAATTATAGCTTCTCCTTCTACATCTGTTTTTATCTCTTTATCATCATCTAAAGCGAGTATGGTGCCTTTAGGAAAATCAGTAAAGTTTTCAACGTCATCAGAAAAATTTAAAGTGAAATTTTCACCTTGACGATTAATGGTTTGATAAATTTCATAAAGACTAAAGTCATTTTCATCATAATCTTTTAGCAATAAATCTTCACCCGAAACTAAACGGGTAAGCGTTTCTTTAACTTGGATAAATTTAGTCATATCATTTTCGCCAAAAGGCATCACTTTGCCTAATTCAACGGTAAAAGCATCAGCGTTAAACTCATTTGATGAAAAGTAACTAAAAGTAGTCGTTGGTGAATGCGAAAGTAAAATGGTACTAACACCACAGGCATGCATAAATTGTAGTTGTGATTTTTTCCAAGCCTTGCCGTGTCTAAAAGGATAAACTGCAAATTTATCATTTTTAGAACCACGAATTGCCGTATGTAAATCGTAATGGCATCGTTCACGCTCACTTTCTACATTAAGCGCTTGTCCTTGCTCGAAGAAGTCGCGAACAGTATTTTCAAGTAATAACGCACGATGACGTTCTTTATTGATTAACCCTTCACCGTTACCTTGATCTTTAGAGTGACCACCCGAAAATAGACGGTTCATATTTTCTTCAACAAAACGCTCTGAAATATTAATAGAAGCAGGGTTACCAAAAATAAAAAGAACACGCTCAGTACAAGTAAGTTCTCCTAGAATAAGCTTTTTAATCAATTCAGCGCAAATTTCAATGGGTGCCGTTTCATTGCCGTGCACAGCACTAGAAAGTACAATATCTTTAGTAGAAACTTGTCGTTCAACAGGTTCAAAAGTGATTAAACCGGTATCAAGCACCGTGACTTTTGTGTGTGTGTTATTATTTTGATGTTGAACCTGAAAAGAAAAAGGTCCGGCTATTGACCACTCATTAGTGCGAGTTAAGGCGAGAAAATCACCCGTTGATTGTAATGCTTGTTGTTGCTTTTGTACTATTGATTGTAATTTATCCAAACCACTTTCACTACGTCATAAAAAATTACTCTATATTGTACAAAAAAATAGAGATTATTGCTCGGTTTGAAAGCAATTAAAGTAAATCCTTCATTAAAAACACTTCAATTTTTAACACGCCAAGTCATTCAACATGGGCAGTACATAATTAAAAACTCCTCAAAAAATGACCAACAGTGGTGGGAATGAACTATTTAATCACTGTTGGTTTTATGAGTACTTTTGAGCGTGCATAAATCAATGAACGAATTCATTATTTTTTTATAAAATATTCGACTATAAACCGGCTTTAACAAACGCAGCACTAACCAGTACTTGTGCTTCAGTAATAATAAGTTGTAAATGTTCTGGGTCAACAAAGCTTTCTGCATAAATTTTATAAATGTCTTCAGTACCTGATGGACGGGCAGCAAACCAACCATTATCGGTAGTCACTTTAACACCACCGATAGCAGCATTATTACCAGGAGCATGTGATAATACTTGATTAATTTTTTCACCGGCAAGCGAAGTACTCGTAATATCATCAGCACTTAATGAAGTCAGTACTTGTTTCTGTTCAAAACTTGCAACCGCTTCGACACGTCCGTAACAAGGCTCACCTAATTTTTCAGCAAGCTCTTTGTACAATTGATAAGGGTCTTTTCCTGTTACAGCAAGAATTTCTGCTGCCAGTAACGCCATGATAAAACCATCTTTATCTGTTGTCCAACAACTCCCATCACGAGCAAGGAATGATGCACCAGCACTTTCTTCACCACCAAAGGCATACGAAGCGTCACTTAAACCATCGACAAACCATTTAAAGCCAACAGGTACTTCTGATAAAGGACGATCAATTAATTTAGCAACACGGTCTATTAGTGAACTAGACACTAACGTTTTGCCTATTTTGCTGGTTTTAGGCCAATCACGATGCGTCATCAAATAATAAATAGAAACGGCTAAGTAGTGATTAGGATTCATCAATCCGCCTGACGTTGTGACAATGCCGTGACGGTCAAAGTCTGGATCATTTCCTACAGCAACATCAAATTTATCTTTTAAGGCGATAAGCCCCGCCATAGCATAAGGTGATGAACAATCCATACGGATTTTTCCATCTTTATCTAATGGCATAAAAGCAAAACTCGCATCGACTACCGGGTTTACAATTTCAAGATTTAAACCATATTTTTTCGCAATAACAGGCCAGTAATGAATGCCTGAACCACCCAGTGGGTCAACACCAATTTTCACACCTGCTTTCGCAATAGCTTCCATATCAATAACTTGCTCAAGTTCATTAACGTAAAAAGTTATAAAATCTTCTTTTGATAGTAATGTCGACAAACATGCTTGTTGATAGTCAACTTGCTTAACATTAATCAAATGTTCTGCAATTAAGTCATTAGCACGTTGTTCTATCTTTTTCGTCACTCCACCTTCGGCAGGTCCACCGTGTGGAGGATTATACTTAATGCCACCATCTGTTGGAGGATTATGAGAAGGGGTGATAATTAAACCGTCAGCCTGATTATCTATATTTTCAGGTAACTTATTATGAGCAATAATCAATCGAGATATGACAGGTGTAGGGGTAAAACCCTCATCATTTTGGATCACTACCGGAATATCATTAGCAATTAATACCGATAGGGCGTTTGCAAAAGCGGGCTCTGAAAGTGCATGCGTATCTTTACCTAAAAACAATGGCCCTTTTAAACCTTGTTCAGTACGATGTTCTGCCACAGCTTGGCAAATAGCAATAATATGTTGCTCGTTAAAGCTCGTTTTACTCGCATTACCTCGATGCCCTGAAGTCCCAAAAGTTACACGTTGTTCAATAATAGAAACATCGGGCATTAATAAAAAATAATCACTGACTAATTTACCAATATTGATACGATCTTCTGGTCTAACTGGTTTTCCTGCATGCGCATGAATAGTCATGATATTCCCTATTTTTTTATTAAAATGATTGTTATTACAGTTTCTATATTCGTCATAAAAGATCTCGAATTTTTTCTGCATCTTCGTTAGTATAACCTAACGTTAAAGATGCTTTTGTGAGCATCATTTTTTTGCGCGTAGTATTTGAATTTGTCATGACCCAAAATGGGCTATCAGGTATCTGTAATGGCTTAGTACTACTGCCACTAGCAGAAAGTTCGTCTTTACTTTTGGCAAAATATAAACGGTCTCTCCCTCTGATTTCAGAGACAACCGAAAAACTTTCACTATGTACGCGGTATAAAGCAGCTAAAATAAGTAAAAATCGCCCAACAGCGCCACGCTGCATAGCTAATTCTTCTTTATTAATATAATTGAGCACATTATCAATACTCGGTGATTCAATTATTTCTTCTTCAATGACGTCTATTTCTATGTCTTCAAGTTTTTCTTCAACTTGAGGAAGTAGACTATCTAAAGATTCATCTTTGCTGTCAGGTAGCATTACTTCAGAATCATCAACTGAATTTTCAGCCAATGTTAAGTTAAGTAAACGACGTAAGATTGACGAAGCACTTTCGCCAATCGATTGGGTATTCGACACTATGTATTGATAAAGTGCTTCGTCTATTTCAATGTTTTTCATTAATTACCCTAAAATTTCATTAATCGCGCAGGATTATACTCAGCTTAAGGCAAACTTTCCAGCAACAATATCTCAATAAATACCAAAAAAAAATTGCATGCCGCTATAAAAGCTACGACAATAAACATAATCAAAATATATACATTCGATGAACTTCCAATGACAAAAAAATTACATTATCAACAGCAAGGCTCTGGCATTGATATTATATTAATACACGGCTTATTGGGTAGTTTAGAAAACCTGAATATGGTGGCAAAAAGCCTCAAAGATAATTACCGGGTAACCAATATAGATGTGAGAAACCATGGTTTATCTTTTCACGAAAATTCGATGACCTACAGAGAATTAGCACAAGATATTGTGACGTTAATGGAAGATATTGGTATAGAAAGTTCACATATTCTTGGGCATTCTATGGGTGGTAAAATCGCCATGGAACTTGCATTAGAACATAGCAAAAAAGTTGAAAAACTTATTGTTGCTGATATTGCTCCCGTTAGCTACCCTTCCCATCACGCACATATAATAGAAGGTTTACAAAGTATTAATGTAGAGAATATCAAATCAAGAAAAGATGCAGACAACCAATTATCTACGTTTGTTGATGAAGTAGGTATCAGACAGTTTTTACTGCGTAATTTGGTCATGAAGGACGGTAAATTCAATTTCAAATGTAATCTAGACAATATTGAACAATGTTATCAACAAATAATGATGAAATATCAGGGAGATCAAAAGTTTACTGGTGAAACACTGTTTATTAAAGGGGGTAACTCTACTTATATTACAACAGATCACCGTGACATTATTAAACAGTTATTTCCCAATAGTCGGGCAAAAATCATTCAAGGTGCCGGGCATTGGTTGCATGCTGAAAAATCCACTGCTTTTAATAAAATTGTAAAAGATTTTTTAAAGAGTTAAGCCCGTAAAATAAGAGGCCTTAAAATCTATTTCATACCATACATCCTTCCTAGAATATTAATCTGATTATACAAATTATGTTGCAGATATGGTGTCATCTATGGTAAAAATTATGTGATTAAATGCTGACATATGCTATAGTGTGCCTGAAATTTTTAGGGTGAATTATGCTGGCTGAAAACTTAGAACTTATTGAAACCATTGGTTTGAATTTATTTTTTGCTTTTATCTTTATTTTCATTGGCTTATCAGTCCATGATGTGATGACAAAAAATGATGTTCCCAAAATGGGCCGCATGGTGGTTTATTTGGTCTTATTTTTAGGTTGTGCAGGCTTTATTGCCAAAGGCATTATTCAACTGATTTGGGAAAGCCAAGGGGTTGGGTAAAAGTTAAACATGGCAAAAGAAGCAAGTGATTTAACCACTATTGATTTGTTTAGTGATGAAAAGCGGCCTGGGCGCCCAAAAACAAATCCACATTCACGTAGCGTTCAAGTAAAAATAAACAAACGCAATCAAGTTAAGCGTGATAAAAATAATGGTTTAAAACGAGTAGAATTTAAAATTCATTCAGACTTGTTTGAGCAGCTAGATGACTTGTCGAAAAGCCAAGGCATTAGTCGTAGCGAACTTATTGAGTCGATATTGAAAGCATCAGTGACGACAGAAAAATTAAATATTAGTAATTAAGGGTTTTATACATGGCAATTGTAGGTTTATTTTTCGGTAGTGATACAGGTAATACTGAAGCTGTCAGCAAAACAATTCAAAAAAAATTAGGCAATAAATTAGTCGAAGTTAAAGATATCGCCAAAAGTACTAAAGAAGAAATCGCTGAGTTTGATTTGATTATTTTAGGCATACCCACTTGGTACTACGGTGAAAACCAATGTGATTGGGATGACTTTTTACCCGAACTTGAAGAAATCGACTTTACCGATAAATTAGTCGCAATTTTTGGTTTAGGCGATCAAGAAGATTACGCTGAATACTTCTGTGATGCTATGGAACCTTTAAAAGACATTGCTGAATCAAGAGGCGCGATTATTGTAGGTAACTGGTCAACTGAAGGTTATGAATTTGAAGCATCTAAAGCTTTAGTTAATGACAATACCTTCATCGGCTTATGTGTTGATGAAGACCGTCAACCAGAATTAACAGAAGAACGTATAGATAAATGGGTTACTCAAATATTTGAAGAAATGTGTTTAGCTGAACTTGCTGACTAGTATTACCTTCTAAGATCAAGCCAAATAACTAGCCTGCAATTGCAGGCTTTTTTGTATTTGTCATTTAAAAACTTAAACGCGCTCCTTTTTCCTTAATAAACGAAGTCATCACACCAACGGGAACGCACAGTTTTATAAAAAGCTGCAAAAAATATCAATGAATTGCAAATTCATCACAAGTAAGCCTTCCCTCTTCCCTGATAACCTCTTATAATTTTATTAATTATATTAATAAGAGAATTAAAGTTAATGGCAGAACAAAACGAAGAGCTAAAAAGAGCCGGTTTAAAAATCACCCTGCCGCGGATAAAAATCCTTACAATTCTACAAAACCCTAATAATCAGCATATTAGTGCCGAAGATGTTTACAAAATATTACTTGAACACAATGAAGAAATTGGTTTAGCTACGGTTTACCGTGTTCTCAACCAGTTTGACGATGCAGGTATTGTAAGTCGTCATCATTTTGAAGGAGGGAAATCAGTTTTCGAATTAAGCCAGAAAAAACATCATGATCATCTGGTGTGCTTAAAATGTGGTAAAGTCGTTGAATTTGAAGATGATGTAATTGAAAGTCGACAAGAAGACATCGCTAAAAAGCATAAAATCACATTAACAAATCATAGCCTATACTTGTACGGTGAATGTGAAGATGAAGAAGCTTGTGAATCATACCGGACTTCTCATACCTGATAGTTGACTTAATGTCCTGCTAAATATTTATATAAACCTGCATTAGCAGGTTTTTTATTAAATCAATAATATAAAAATTTTGTTGTTCATTAAGTGAAACTAAACTTATCAATTTAATTTTTTTTTTTTCAAAAAAAAACCGCGACTCTAGAGTCGCTTTTTTCTATCTTAGACATAATGCTACAAATCCATTTGCCAATATTTAAACTTCCTTAATTTACATAAATTATCTTTAGGTAAATTATCTTACTTCAATTTATGACCTTCCGTGATCAGACATCCATTTCAGTACCAACCGTTTATTAAATCCATTTAATACACTTTATTAAAAGAAGTCTTAACTCTCTTTTAAGCATCCATTCTTAGTTAGTTTCATCCATAAGCTTTCATTCATCATAAGTGTGGTAAATTAAGTTAACTTCAGCCTTAGCTATTGCATCCATTCAGGTAAACTCCTTGTATTTCCCATTCCATTGGAAATTCTCGTTTCCTTACTGCTAAATCCATTATCAACTAAATGCTAACTTATACCACTTTCCATTTTGTACTTCTTGTACAGTGCTCAACAAATAGTTTATCCCTTAATATTATTTGCCGTGTTCTCCATAACTTGTGTCGTCCTGACAGGATTAATATTAACATTAGTAGGATTTGTAACTAGAAAGGAAAACAAAATATATTTAGCCATGATTATCCAATATCCTTTGAATTTAAATTAGTCTATATTTAACAATAGATTATACTTGTTTATTTTTTACACTTACACATTATAGAATAATCACTGACACTATTGTGCGAAATGGCTTACACCATAAGTATGACTTTGCCAGTGCTTACAAAAATTTGAAGTGTAACAATATGCAAATATCACTGAAAATAAGAAGAAAATTGGTTACTCTTGCAGAGCTTTAAGACCAAATTATATTTTTAGGAGTTTATGTGCTTTTGTTGAAGTCACTATTTTGTTTAACCGGTTCAGATAATCGTCAAAGATTCATTGCTATTCATATCAGTTGCTACTTTTTATTTACTGTTGTTACCTCTATTTTATCTTTTAGCAGTTTATTATCCTTCTTTTCATTATTATTATTCGTTACTATTTTTACTTTTTCAACAAAGCGACGTTTAAATGACGCTAACCTCAATATAAACTGGTTGTTAGCTCATTCAGGAAGTTTTTTAATGGCTGGTTTGATCGTTATACTGAGTGGTTACAATGCTAGCTATTGGCTACTTTCCTTTCCTTTAGTTATATCTACATTATTAATGACATATAAAAGTCAAAAACATAATCATATATTAGGTTACTGTGGCAATATTGATTTAAGTCGTTATGTCAGACAAGAAAATTATCATCAAGAAAATAGAATAGAACCCACATTTAATGGTAACTATGTCGAAAATTCACAATCAAGTACTTCTCACAATACGAATCATTCTTTTGTTCAACAGGTAAATGTATCTAAAAAATCAGTTTATGAGTCTGATTATGATATTGGTGAAGCCATTAGATTAAAACTATTCAATAATAAAAATGCAGTATTAACAATAACGATTTTAACCTTAGTCGTCATAGTGGCAATGATTTTGTCATTTGTTATTTCATCACCTGATGAGGATAAAAATCCAACTCAACAAAAAAATGAAGTATCCTCCACAAATGAACTAGCAACCGCATTGTTAAATGAAGTTACGCTACCTGATAACTTCTCATTATTTGTATCGCCTTATAATGGCATTACGATCAAGTGGGAAGGTGACTCATCAAATACCCGTATATTATGGCAACAACTAACAGCTCAAGGTGATGATAGCTGTATGACGATGACATATAATAATGGAGAAGTGATTAGAACGTTAAATGTTATTCAAGAAGATAATGGTTACTATTTAGCAAAATTCTCTCCATTAGATACTAAAATACTAATTAGGAATATTGCAGATAGAAGTAGTTTTACACTGTGCGGTTATAAGTTTTCACTCAAAGGTAGTCAATCAGCTTTAGGGAAGCATAGTTATTATTCAAAATTTATTGCAAATTAGTTAATTTATATAAAAACCAGGCAAAAAAATACGGCTCTAAGAGCCGTATTTCTGAACTAGCTTATATGCATCCTGCATATTAATTGTGTCCCGCTTCATCCATAAAGAACTGTCCGTAGTATATCCTAAGAGTCCTTTCTTTTCCGTTCATCTTCCTTGATTGCAACTCGTCCTGAGTAACATCATTAGTGATTTATTGTCCTTAATTGCTATTCCATTAGCCGTTAATCCTTTAACCTAAGTCCATTTACTCCCTTTGATGATATCTATCATCCAACTTAATCCTTTAAGTGTCCTTAAATTAAAGAGTATTCTTACTCTTTATCTTCCTGATATTTATCTTCCTGATATTTATCTTCCTGATGAATTAAATATTACGTTAATTGAGATTATTTCGTACCCATCATAATTTTTTAATTTACTAAAATAATATGTAAAATTCATAATTAATTAAAAAATACAATATAATCAATAGGTAATAGAAATAACAATATATCAACCTTATTATATTTACTCAATATCTTACGTGTATGTAAGACATATCTCACAATTTTTCAATCAAAAATGAACAATATGTAAATGGGTAGTTGCACCTCGAATGATCTATTTATCAATTTTAAAAAGTTACTCGTGGCAGCATAGATCATGTAACTCAAAATTAGAGCAAAAAAATACCAAATAATAATTCGGCATTTCCATAAACACGATTAATCTAAAGATTGAATTTAGCTTTTACTTCTGTAATGGATCATCAATGAACCCGAAACATTTCCCACAGCAAGCTCTTGAACAAATTGATAATCAACTTCTGTAAAAAATTGTTTATACTTCTCTGTTGTAGCATATACAGCAACACCCTCACTATCTGAGTGTTCTTCTAATATAGTATTTACTGCAGCTAACAGATAATGACCGAAGCCATGGTGTTGGTGTAATGGGTGTATAGCAATAAAAGAAAGCATATGAAATTTTTTCATGGGAACAGCGGCAAGTACAACTTTTTCTTTTTCAATCATTTGCTTAGTGCTGAAGTAACCTGCACCAAGCATCATTTTTAAACGCCAATGCCAAAACCGTTCTGAACTTACACTTTCATCAGGGCTATTTAAACAAGCAACACCAACCATTGCTTCACCCAAATATAAGCCAACAATAGGTTGTTTTGCATGCCAAAAAGCACTTAACTCTTCACGAATAGCTGAACGTAATCTTTGTTCATAATCATTATTTTCATTGGAGAATATCTCCAGAAAGACAGGATCATCATGATAAGCTTGATACAATAAAGAGGCCGCGAGTTTTAATTCTTCGCCTGACAAATATGCAGCTCTTATATCAAGGTTTGTTTTATAACTTTTTACATCGGACATATTTTTAATCCCACTTCCTTTTTTATTATTATTATTATTATTATTATTATTATTATTATTATTATTATTATTATTATTGAATTACCATAACAGTAAAAAACGAATCAGGTCAAACAAAACTCTTGCGTTATGCATTAGTCTAGCTATACACAAACACTTAAAAACAAAAGCTTTATTTCATTTTCGTTAAGAAATTTGACAAATATACTGATTGTATGAACTAAAATTAATACTATCCATCTCTCTATAGAAACAAGCGAATCTAACTTATCTGTTAATTTTCGATTCAGAATATGACACGTATAAAAAAGGCAACGAAAATCGTTACCTTTAGTTTAAAATGTATTGTTTACCCTGAAATATCACGCCTATAATCTGCGCCATTACCTGTTTCTAATAGGACACCATCGACAAAATGCAAATATGTGCATTCATCCTTAGTCGTTAAATCATCCTTATGGACGCGGTGTGTTCGATAGAAAAGTACTTTTATCTCTTTTCCATCGAGTTGATATTTTTCATTAAAATCAGCAAGTCCTAATTTATGCTGTACATTATTATAGGTAGTATTTAATTGAATTTTGTCAATTTTTTTTCGGTTATCATGTTCGCGGTCACCAAACGATGTTGAAATAGAATGACCTTCGTCACCACCACCAACAGCAATGACACATCCGGTTAATGATAAAGTTAAAGGTATGACTACAACTAATGCTACAATCGATTTTTTCATGTGTTTCCCTTATTTTTTCTGAATAAGTATTCTTAATATTTTTAGTAGAATACTTTTATGAGTTTTAACAAAGCTACTCGGTTAATAGCAAGGGTCAAACCAACTCAGCAAGTTATTGTTATTTATATAAATAACATATAAATAATGAGTTACACTACAAAAAAACTGTGATATTCACTAAAATATAGCTTCTTTGACAATTTAAAGTAATTTTATGACGATAACTGACGAAATAATAATCATCGCAAATCAACTCGCGAACCAAGGTAAAAAACCCACGGTAGCATTAGTTAAAACAAGATTAATAAAATCAGCTCCACTGCCAACGATCATTTCAATATTGAGAAATTGGACACATGATCCTAACTTCGTCCAAATGACGATTGAATCAAATGATGTTGAAACAAAAAAAAAGCACTTAACGTCAATTACTTCTGAGATAGAAAAGGCAATAAGACAAGCATTACAACCGATTGAAGCAGAATTATTAGACTTAAGAGCTTTAGTTAATGAATTATCGAAACAGCAAGATAAGGATTAAGGAATTCGAGGAATTAGCATGTTAATAAAGCTGGTGAGTGAATCTGCTATTTTTTTATGAGCAACGCAGCCTACTTTCTCGACCCAAACTTCACCGCTGTCATTATTTACACTTAGGATCATATTCTCATCATCTGTAAGTGCAAAAAATAATGTTATTGGCTGTTTTAGTTTTTGTTTCATTAAAACATGCCCAATCAAATTTTCTTGCAAACGTTGAAAATCACTTTCACTCCAAGCAAAAAGTAAAGACAAAGCTCCTTCATGACATTTTGCATCTAATGTGTCGCTATAAAGCGTGGTGAAATAGGTATTAAAATCAGAATGAATAGTTATTTCTAAAGCTTCTTCAACATTATCAAAACTTATCGGCTTACTTATTTCACAAGGTTGCCAATGTTGATGGTTAGCATCATAATCATCTGATAAACATGGAGAAGGCCAGTATTCATCTTTTTCGATTAACGGTAAATGTTGATATTTTTTTTTGTATTCTGACAAATATTTTTGTGAAAAATATGATAAAGATTGCATTAACTCGCAAGGTGATGATTTCATCTGTTAAAAAGATCCTTTAAAATGTAACGACAAATAGTCAATAGAACAAAAACTAGCCACTTTATGACAAATTATAAAAACGCAAAAGCATTAAGCAAATTAACACTAGGAAAAGTCACTCGTTATTCCAGTGAATATAACCCAGAACTCTTGCAAGCGGTACCTCGAAGTTTAAATAGAGACAGTTTAGCTATTTCAGCCGAAAAATTGCCCTTTATTGGTGAAGATGTTTGGTATGGATATGAGTTGTCTTGGTTAAATAGTTCAGGCAAGCCAATTGTTGCCGTTGCTGAATTTCGCTTTCCTTGTACAAGCACAAATATAGTTGAATCTAAGTCATTCAAGTTATATTTGAATAGCTTTAATCAAAGTCACTTTTTATCTTGGCAAGATGTAGAAAATTGTCTGGTAAAAGATCTATCTAATACATGTGGAGGCATAGCTACTGTAAAACTATTCTCCGTCGATAATTGCCCTGCCCTTCAGATTAATCATCACGTGCTTTCAGAAGAAGCAACCTGTATTGATGATATTGAACTTGATATCGAAAACTATCAACTTGACCCTACTTTATTAGTTAATGCTATAAGTAAAAATGAGCAGGTTGAGAATGAAAATTTAGTGAGTCACTTATTAAAATCTAATTGCTTAATCACTAATCAACCCGACTGGGCAAGTATATATATTCAATATAGCGGACACAAAATATCACAAATCTCATTATTAGCTTATTTAATATCATTTAGGCAACATAATGAATTTCATGAACAATGTGTTGAAAGAATATATTGTGATATAAAGAAGTATTGCAACGTTACTGACCTTACCGTGTTTGCTCGTTACACAAGACGAGGTGGTTTAGATATAAACCCATTCCGTTCCATGTCAACATTAAAAGCACCAATGGGAAGAACACTGCGTCAATAAGAATTATTACAATTAAATGAATTATAAATGATACTCGATGCTGACTTTTAAGTGTCTACGGTTTAAGATTAAGCTATAACATTTATAATTTATTTGAAATTAGCCGCTACACTTAATGTAATTACGTTTACTCAGCCAATAAAGCAATCAACAGAAGACCGTTTTTTATGAGCAATAATTCAACCGCTAACAAAGAAATTATTTTATTGAAGAAAAAACTCGATCTCGCCATTACTTCTCGTGCTGATATAGAAACAGATCTTAAATCACAATCTTCGTTATTCATTAAATTTATCGACAAGCTCTCCCTTGTCAGCAAAGGTATAGATATTACCTTAGATAACAAGTTAGCAAAATTAAGGCTTTTGTTAAAAAAATCAGCTCCTCTAGCTGATATTGAAGTACAAATAACGTCTACTTCACTCTTGATACAAAAACAATCTCAACTAAATGTGAAACACCTTAACCAATTACATGAACGATTCCATATTGCTGGTTTGGCTTTACAAAAAGTTAATGGTTTACCGGCCGACTTTCGACGTAAGTTACGGGGATTAATTGCTGATGCAAAAAAACCAAAAGATGCCATTATACAATATGTACCATTATTGGGGCAGCTATTAGCGTTTTACCACACAGCCTTATCTACAAAATTTTCTGCATTAGACTCGCCAGATGGGTTATTAGGGCAACAAAATACAATTCAAAAGTCCATTGAAATGAATGACTCTGCTGAGCTTAAATATATTCAGCGATTTGAAACAATCATTGCCAGCTTAGTCGTTTCAGATAAACATGCAAAAAATATATTAACCATAAAGTCGCAAGTTGATGAATATATGTCAAACAACAAACTGTTAAACGGTTTATTGTCAGTATTTGATGTCATCATTGAAGATTTAAACGACGAAAGAAATACTGCAGAAGTATTTTTATCAACATTGAGTAATACATTAAGTACGGTTCAATCATCGGTAAAAACAACGTTAAGCAGCTGTAAAGCATCACAATCCCAACACAGTTTATTAAATAAACAATTACAAAGACAAATTGTGGATATGTCTACTGACCTAGATAAAGCAACCTCAGTGGCAGATATTAAAGTTGATATTAATGCAAAATTGCGAGTTATTGCTGGCACATTAGAAAATAAAACAAGTTTTGAACGAGAACAACAAGACTTATTGCAAGCGCAGTTAGCATCAATGACCGATAAGGTTGAACTATTAGAAAGACAAAGTAAAAGCTTTGATAAACGTATTCAAGAACAACAAGCAAAAACTTTGCAAGACGCTTTAACAAAACTGAACAACCGTGCTGCATTTGATGAATACTTTGACAGAGAAATTGTTCGATTCCATAATAAAACCTTCGAATTGGCGATTGTTGTCATGGATCTTGATGACTTCAAACGTATTAATGACACATATGGTCATACGGCGGGAGATAAAACTTTACAAGTAATTTCAAGTACACTTAAAAAACATATTGGTAATGAAGCATTTATTGCCCGTTATGGTGGAGAAGAGTTTGTATTAATTTTCTCAGGTATCAATCAAGCAGGCTTAATTGATAAACTTAACAAACTTAGATTACAAGTTGCTAAATTACCGTTCAAATTTAAAGATAATAAAGTGACAATTACCATTTCGATAGGCGCTAGTCATATACAAAAAAATGATAATGTACATACGGCTTTTGAACGAGCGGATGCTGCGCTTTACCAAGCAAAAGAGAAAGGAAAGAACACCATTATTTATGTGTAAAGAACCTTTAGCAATAAAATCATTGCCACAATTTTATTGCTAAAGGCTAGTAATTATAAATTTTTAAAGTTCTTAGCTTTATATTTTTGTCAAAGGAATTCAATTATGCAAACGCAAATAAACCCAGTTGGCAACATGAATCTGCTGACTCAATCAGAGATAGAACAACTTCAGCAATCATCGACTAGCAAAATATATCAACTTTATAGAAATTGCTCTCTCGCCGTATTAAATGCTGGAAGCCATACTGATGATGCGGAAAAGATCTATCAAAAGTTTCAGGATTTTCAGATACAAGTGCTACGCCGTGAACGAGGTGTTAAATTATCATTAACAAACCCCCCTTCACATGCATTTGTTGATGGTAAAATAATAAAAGGCATACAAGAGCTTCTCTCGGCTGTTTTGCGCGATATTCTTTTTACTCATCATCTTTATCAATCTGATACAAAAAAAGTGACTGACTTAACTTTTGATATTCTCCGCAATGCGAATGTTATTATCCCTGATAGTGATCCTAACCTAGTCACCTGCTGGGGTGGCCATTCAATTCATCATAATGAATACAAATACACCAAAGATGTCGGGTACCAGTTAGGATTACGTGGTTTTAATATATGTACTGGCTGTGGACCTGGCGCCATGAAAGGGCCAATGAAAGGAGCCACAATCGCTCATGCTAAGCAACGTAACAAAGAAGGTCGCTACATTGGCCTAACCGAACCAAGTATTATCGCTGCTGAGCCACCAAACCCTATCGTGAATGAATTAGTGATTATGCCTGATATTGAAAAACGCTTAGAAGCGTTTGTTAGAATGTCACACGGTATTGTTATTTTCCCCGGTGGTGCAGGAACTGCAGAAGAATTACTGTACATTTTAGGTATAATGTTAAATAGTAAAAATCAGTCTCAAAAATTACCCATTATTTTAACGGGACCAAAAGAGAGTGCAGAGTATTTTATACAGATAGATCTTTTTATTGCTGCAACCTTAGGTGAGAAGGCGCAAAACCTCTATGAAATTATTGTTGACGACCCCGTAGCTGTTGCTATGACTATGCGCCATAAATTGGAAGAGGTCTTAACATACCGCAAACAAACTGGCGATGCATTCCATTTTAACTGGTCTCTCGTTATCGAGCCAGATTTTCAACAGCCTTTCGAACCAACACATGAGAATATTTCTAATTTACCTATTAACTATGATTTAGCGACAGCTACTTTAGCGGCCAACTTACGTCGTATTTTTTCTGCTATAGTAGCAGGCAATGTAAAATCTCAAGGTATTCAAGCGATCAGGGATAATGGCCCTTTTGAAATATCTGGCGATAAAAAAATAATGCAACTTATGGATAATTTACTCGCATCGTTTGTTGAACAACAACGAATGAAATTACCAGGCAGTGAATATGTACCATGTTACAAAGTAATTTAAGGGTAAATGAATGTCCGCACATCTTGTATTAATTGATGCGTTGAATTTAATCAGAAGAATATACGCCGTTCAAGAGCGTCCTTTTCTTTTTAATAATGAGCTTGCTGAAAACACAAAAAAACAAGTTTTGTTTAATACCCAAAAAGCTTGTGGGCAAGCCTTAACCAAAATACTTGATCACCTGCAGCCAAGTCATGTCTTGGCTGTATTTGACAGCGAAAAACCTTGTTGGCGTTATCAACTTTACCCTGATTATAAAAAGGGTAGGAAAAAAATGGCTGAACATTTAACAACAAGCTTGTCTGATATTCAAGATGAATTAATGAAGCAACAAGTAGACTCATTAATACCTGAAGAAGACGAAGCTGACGATATTATTGCGACCTTAGCAATTAAAATGGCCCTCAAAGATCAAAACGTTACCATTGTTTCGACTGATAAAGGATTTCTGTCGTTATTGAGTCCACATATTGGTGTATACGACCACTTTAATCGCCGTCACCTTGATACTAACTTTGTCCAAAGTAAATTTAATGTTAAACCACAACAACTCATGGATTTATGGACATTGACCGGTGACAATACCAATAAAATCCCTGGTGTTGCAGGTATTGGACAAGTAACTGCTGCACAATTGTTAAATCAATATGGTTCATTAAAATGTATACTTGAAGCAACAGATATAAAAGCAACGTTAGCAAATAAACTCGCAGAACATACAGAACAACTAGCACTTAGCCGTGAACTGATTACATTAAAAAAAGACATCCCACTTGGTTTTAACCTGAGAGATATCCGTCTTTCTTCTTAACATGACTAGGTGTAAAAAATCAGTATTAAAATTCGGATTAATTGACTAAAATAAGTAACTAATTTAAGCATCAAATATAGCTGCTAATAAATAATTTAACGGAATTTCTATTAAATGAATAAGAAAGTTGTCGGTCGGATCTTAATCGCATTGGCTATTTACGGTATTTTTGTTGCCCTAGTGGTAAACTTTTATGACGATAGTCCTTCAGATATGGAATGGGGCGATAGAGAATCATATAATAAACAATACATCGGTAAATTAACCTTAGATCAGTTTGATTTTGAACAAGCTATTGAAGAATTAGGAAGCCCTGACATCACTGAGGCAAAGAAGATTGATGAAAATAGCTTTCAAGTAATGTTTTATCGTACACAGCACGTAAAATCTGATGGTTTTACTACACAAGACGAATGTACTGCCCTTTTGTTCAAGAATGGCTCACTTATTGCGATTGGAAAACCTGCTTACGAACAGTTTCAGCAACTATAAAATACCTGTAAACAGTGCAATATATAAAACGAAAGTCTAATACCCATTTATTGCGCTATCACCTATACTAGCCTTTATAAAATTCAATAAGATAAGACTAAAACATGAATGTGTCATGAAAGGTTTTATCGTAGATTACATCGTTTCATCGTGCTATAACAGCACCCGTTTACTTATTTGACACACTCTTTTGAAAGGCAAAAAAATGGCTACACAAACCATAACAGTGATCCCTGGCGATGGCATTGGTCCCGATATTATCGATGCGACTATTAAAATATTAGACAAAGCGGGTTGTGATTTTGCTTATGAATACGCAGATGCGGGTCTAACTGCACTTGAGAATCACGGTGATCTTATTCCAGAAAGTACACTTGATTTAATTAAAAAAAATAAAATAGCACTAAAAGGACCTCTCACCACACCTGTTGGGGAAGGCTTTACTTCCATTAATGTAACCTTACGTAAATACTTCCAACTTTACGCCAATGTACGCCCTGTTATTTCGTTCAAAGGCACGAAAGCTCGATACGAAGATATAAACATTATTACCGTACGTGAAAATACTGAAGGTATGTATTCTGGTTTAGGGCAAACATTATCTGATGATGGTGAAGTTGCTGAAGCGAAAAGTTTGATCACACGTGAAGGTGCTGAACGTATTCTTACTTTTGCATACGAAACAGCTATAAAAGAAGGCCGAAAAAAAGTAACAGCTGTTCATAAAGCAAATATTTTAAAATCAACTTCTGGCTTATTTTTAAAAGTAGCACGTGAAGTTGCCACGCGTTACCCACAAATCGAGTCTACAGAAATGATTGTTGATAATTGCTGTATGCAATTAGTGATGAACCCTGAACAGTTCGACGTTATTGTAACAACCAACTTATTTGGTGATATATTATCTGACTTATGTGCTGGATTAGTTGGTGGCTTAGGAATGGCACCTGGCGCTAACATTGGCGGTGACTGTGCTATTTTTGAAGCGGTTCATGGAAGTGCACCTGATATTGTAGGAAAAAATTTAGCTAACCCTACCTCAGTCATTTTAGCAGCTATCCAAATGTTAGAATATTTAGATATGGGTGATAAAGCGAGTAACATTCGTAATGCTATTACAGAAGTTATTGCTAGTGGTGACAGAACTACACGTGACTTAGGGGGTACACATGGTACAACCGACTTTACTGAAGCAGTACTTGAACGTTTATAAAAGTTGTAATTATTTATAGGTTTAATGGTCTATAAATTCTTACTTATGAATAATAAAAAACCGACATAATGTCGGTTTTTTACTGTCTGTGCATTCATAGTTGCATATCTTACCCTTTAATTACAAAGGGTTACATGTTGATTGTACATGTTGATTGTACAGGATGTGTCACACTCTATTATATTGAATGGCTGTGATACACTCTAAAAACATAATAACTAATACTCCTAGATATCACAAGCAACCACCTTACATCGAAGCATGATCCACTCCTCAAAAAAAACCAAAACATACTTCCTTGCATAACACAACACATATTTTCATGTATTTTGTATGCATGTTATAATGATCTTATAAGTGGAGTAACATTCAGTTATCTCTTTCAAAAACACCAAACCTTTAAACCAACCATAATTTTCAATTCTGATTCTCAGCATTGAGGATTTTTTGCATCCAAATTTTCAGGAGAAATATATGCAACAAACTTACACAATACTACGCACCCTAGAGGAGACCTACACCGTAACTGGCGAGCTTATAGCAACTCGTACTTTCGAGCCAATAACAAGCCTTAAAGCTATTTTAGAAAGCTTAGGAGAGACCTTTACTGAATCTAATCACAATATGAAGTATAGGAAAATCCTTAATCTTATAAAGCACAAGGGACTTACCTTTTATGAAGCAATTGCGGTAACACTTAATGAGGAAATCAACATTGGAAAATAATAAATTCAAGGTGAACAAGATAGAACTAGTAGAAGCTAAGAAGAAGGTTAAAGCCAGTTACACTAGTGGGTATAGCAAAGAGTGCGAGAAGCCTAACAAAGGCAGCGTACAGCAGTATTACAGTGGCTTTAAAGAAGCCATTACTGGCTCGATTGAATACCATAACAAAGGCTATTCAATCGACCTTAGACAGTCACATAATAACTACGGTTTTTATCTAGTTTTTACCAAACCACAAGAAGTTCAAGATGCTGAGTTACAGGCTTTATATAATGCCGTAGAAGCACAGTTTAGAATAAATCTAGAGTCTGACAAGCGCTTGTTTGTTGAGCAACAGCTTTCCTTTGAGAATGATGCTAAACAAGTAAAGTTGAATGCAATCAAAGAAAAAGAAGTCGAAAAGAAACAGAAGACTAGGGAAAAACTCATTCTACAAAAGATGGCGGCATTATGATTATATCAAATAACAATGTAGCCAATAAGAATTTGCAGCAGATAGTGAAGATGCAATTACTATCTACTCAACAAGGATTGACTGTAAAGGATTTAGTATTAGTTAAGACCGAGAAAGTCTTATTGCAAAAGGCAGCAGATACATGTCTTCTGAGACTTTTTTCACTCCTTCGAGCATGCGTAACACCTGAAGAAAGGTTATCACTCTTAGATACCTTAGGCTTGAACGAGGAACTAATAACAGCGTTAATATTACAATAACACCTTCACCAGTAACACCTCAAGTACAACCACCAAACGTATACAGCACTCGCTACCATCATTATAAGCTTTTGATGTTGCTTTGTGCTGTCCGTTTTACCAAACGAGAAATAATTCTCAACATGTAATACGACAACATTTCAGAACTAAAAAGGTAAGAAACACATGAATAATAATGATTACAAATTAACAAACAGCAATGGATTAGCTATATCAATAAAGCAGTTAGTAGAAACTACATTTAACGTCAAAGCTCACAATAATGAATTATATATATCTGCTTTAGTCTTACACAAACTAGGCTTTAGCCATTTAGACATTATCAAAAACCTAATTACTCTCAAGGAAGGAAAATAAATGAAGAACCTAACCTTTAAGCCTAAAACATTCCAAATGATAGATCAGGTAGCCGAATGGGGCTCCCTACCAAGAGCTAGAGTAATAGAAGGTATTATCGAAAATCATTTTAGCAATATCAGAAGCAGAAAAGTTGTACTGACTTTCAATAATGACTTATGGAAAAAATTAACAGATCTATCTACTGAAACAGAAACTAGTAGAGAGAGTGTATTACGACTAGCCCTAAGTGAGCTGTTGTAATGGTCTAATGAAACTGTAGAGGTTTATAGCTTAAACTAAGCAAAACCAA